>JANNGY010000334.1:0-2403 GCA_031404095.1 Betaproteobacteria bacterium
ACCAGGCCATCCTGCAGGCGCGGCGCAACCAGACCCATGTGGCGCTTCTGTTCCTCGATCTCGATCGCTTCAAGCTGGTCAACGACACGCTCGGCCACGAGACCGGCGACTACGTGCTGCGCGATGTCGCCAAGCGGCTGATGAAAGTGGTGCGCGAGGGCGACACCGTGTCGCGCGAAGGCGGCGACGAGTTCGTCATCATCCTGCCGGACCTGGAGAAGCCGGAATCCGCGCAAGTGGTCGCCAACAAGATTCTCCATGAACTGTCGCAGTCGATCGACGTTTCCGGGCACGAGCTGACCGTGACCGCATCGATCGGCATCTCGCATTATCCGAACGACGCGACCGACATCCAGCATTTGCTCAAGCATGCCGATTCGGCGATGTACCAGGCCAAGGATGCCGGCCGCAATACCGCGCGATTCTTTACCAGCGATCTCAATTTCCTGCTGTCCAAGCGCCTCGAAGTCGAATCGCGCCTGCGCCGCGGCATCGAACGCAGTGAGTTCTTCCTGCGTTACCAGCCGCAGGTCGATGTGCTCAGCGGAAATATCCTCGGCGTCGAGGCACTGTTGCGCTGGAACGATCCGCAACAGGGCGAAATCTATCCGAAGGACTTCATTTCCATCGCCGAAGAACTGGGCTTGATCGTTCCCCTGGGCGAATGGGTGTTCCGCACCGCCTGCCAGCAAATCAAGCTCTGGGATCATGAAGGATTCAAGGACCTGACCGTGTCGGTGAACCTGTCACCGCGCCAGTTCATTTCGCGCAAGCTGCTGCCGTCGATGAAATCGGCCTTGCTGGAGACCGGCATCGATCCGCGCCGCATCGACCTGGAAATTACCGAGACCGTGGCGATGCGCAACCTCGAACAGTCGATCGAAATTCTCTCCGAGTTGAGGCGCATCGGCGCGACTGTTTCCATCGATGATTTTGGCGTTGGTTATTCTTCTCTCGGCCAGCTCAAGCGCCTGCCCGCGCAAACGCTGAAAATCGATCGTAGCTTCATTTCGCAAATCCCCGAGGATCCCAACAGCTGTTCGATCACCGAAGCCATCATCGCGATGGCCAAACGTCTTCATTTGCGGGTGGTTGCCGAAGGCGTGGAGACACAGGCGCAACTCGACTTCCTGCGCGCCAACAGCTGCGACGCCTACCAGGGATACCTTTATGCCAAGCCCCTGACGACGGTGGAGACGACCGCGCTGTTGAAGGCGCAACGGGTGGCGGCCTAGCCCTCTCTGCCTTGGCAGTCAAAACCAGCGAGTGTAGTGCGTCGTATTTGATGCGACTTATTTTCGAGTCCACCGATTGGCTCCTTCCCCCGGCGACGGGGGACCCCCGAAAAGGGGGCGCAGAGGCTGGGATGGGGGCGATGCCGATTTCGAAGACACCCCCATCCCGGCCTTCCCCCATTTTCATGGGGGAAGGGGGCGCACCAGCGGAAATTGCGCGATTGCTCGCATAAGTCGCAAATAGAATGCAACACTGCACTAGTCTGGTTTAGCTGGCGTCTTTCTCGCCGCCTGCAGCGCGAGGTCAAGGGTTTCCATGAACTCATTGACCCTGATCGGTTTGGTGAGGTAGCGAAAGAATCCCGCTGCGAGGCCCCTTTCGATATCGCGTGGCATCGCATTCGCACTCAGCGCTACCACCGGGATGTGCGCCGTGGCCGGGTCCTCCGAGAGGATTTCCATCGCTTCGATACCGCTGATACCGGGCAGATTGATATCCATGAGAATGATATCGGGTACGGCAGTGCGCGCCAGGTCGACGCCGCGGTTACCGTCGCGCGCAGACAGCAGGCGAAAATCGGGGCGGCGCGCAATCAGCGCCTCGACCAGCATCAGATTGGCCGGATTGTCTTCAACATAGAGCAGCGTATGGCGCTGCGTCGCCGGTTGATCCTTGACTTCGGCGACCGTCGCGGGCAATTCTATCCGGGCCGGAAGCAGTGTTTCAGCCGTCAGGTTGAGTTCGATCCAGAACACGCTGCCCTGCCCGACCGTACTTTCCACGCCCATCACGCTGCCCATCAATTCACTCAGCCGTTTGCACATCACGAGGCCAATGCCGGTGCCTTCCTCGGCAGTCGCTTCCTGTCCGAGGCGATTGAACGGCTGGAACAGCTGCTCGAGTTTGTCGGGCGATAATCCCGCGCCGGTATCCCTGACGCTGACGCGCACCCGCTGCGGGCTGCTGACAACACACTCGACGCCGACGGTGCCGCCCGATTTGTTGTATTTGATGGCATTGGACAGCAGGTTGATGAGCACTTGCTTTACCCGCATCCGGTCGGCCTTCACAAAATACACGACGTCGAAATGCGGAAAAGTCACGCGTATTCCACGCTTTTGCGCCTGCGGCTCGATCATCGCCTGGCACTCTTTCATCACTTCCGGA
>JANNGY010000335.1:0-1562 GCA_031404095.1 Betaproteobacteria bacterium
TACAAGGCGGCGAGCATCGGCAATGCCAATGTGGGGTCGGTGTCGATCTCGTTCCAGGACGCGGCCAATGCCATTCTCACTTTGCCAAATGGTCGGACGTTACCAATCACGCGCCAGAGGTTTTGACATTACTATCATGCAAATACACCCATGAATCGCATTGTTATTGGACGTGCCATGCGTTGTGCTTCACGCTTAGTCGTTGCCATGGTGTGCGCGCTCCCCTCGGTGCTATTTGCCGCCCCTCCCCCCGCCGCCGAAATCGTCAGCCTCGAAGGCAAGGGCGAATATCGCGAGACCCAGCAACTCGACTGGCGGCCGGCCAAAGTCAAGCAGCAGGTATTCCCGTCCAATCTGGTTCGCACCGGCGATCTGTCAAAGATGGCGCTGCTGTTTCCCGATCGCACGCAGATTCGCCTGGCGCAGAACAGCGTGCTGCAAATCAAGGAAGTCAGCCAGGGGAAGGACCAGAAAACCACTCTCAATCTCAATGCCGGCCGAAGTTGGATGCAATCGAAAACGACACCCGGCGGGCTGACGGTGCAGACGCCGTCGGCGCTGGCGTCGATCCGTGGAACAGACTGGGAAATCGCGGTCGAGCCGGATGGCCGCTCCACCCTGACCGTGTTCAGCGGTGAGGCTGAATTCGGCAACGAGCAGGGCCGCGTGCTGGTTGGAAAGAACGAACAGGCCAGCGCCGAGCAGGGCCGTGCGCCGGTCAAGATTCAGATCATCAATCCGCGCGAGCGCATTCAGTGGGTGTCGGCGCGCACTCTCGATCCCGGTCGTTATGGCGAACCGAATGCGTCAGTTGATGCGCAAAAGGAGCTTGCCGAAATCGCGAAGCTGATCGACGGCCAGCAGCTTGACGTTGCCTACGCACGCCTCCAAAAAGCGGCTACCAATGTACAAACCGACTCGGCGTCGGTGCGCATGTTGCAGGCCGATATTCTTGCCTACAACGGCGAACTCGCGCGCGCCAGGCAGGTCCTGGTCGATGCCCGCATACGCTATGCGGTCGACGAGCGCATCTCCGTCGCACTGGCGCAATTGTCGTTGCAGCAGGACGATGCCGCCGGTGCCCGGCGCCACATCGACGACGCCCTGAGCCGGAAACCGACCTCGGTCGACGCGCTGGTGGTGCTCGGCGAGATCGCGCGTTTCGAAGGCCTCGCCAGTGAGGCCGGCGACGCTTACGCGAAAGCCGCATCGATCGCGCCCGGCGACTCCCGACCCTGGCTCGGCCTGGGAGTGATTGAAGCAGAGCGCGATAATTTCGGCGTGGCAAATGCGTATCTGGAAAAAGCCACGCGCCTCGATGCCAAATCCGCCACCACGTGGGGGGAACTGGCCAGCCAGCAATCCAGCGCCGGCGACTATGCGAAGGCGCTGGAGACCTTTGAAAAGGCGCTGGCACTGCAACCCGATAACGTCGTGATACTCACCGGCAAGGGCGTGCTCGAACTGAAGCGCGGCAACAACGAGGCCGCCCTCGATGCCCTGCTGCGCGCCAGCCTGATCGAGCCGCGCTATGCCCGCGCCCACTTGTACACGGCCGTCGC
>JANNGY010000336.1:0-4421 GCA_031404095.1 Betaproteobacteria bacterium
TTCTCTACATCCTGTCCGCGCCGGTGTTCCTGCCGCAGCATCTGCAACTCGGCCCGACCGAATATGCCTGGCTGTTCGTGCCGGGCATCGGCGGCATCATGACAGGCGCTTTCATTTCCGGACGCGTCGCGGGCCGCTGGTCATCGGCAAAGACGATACGCGCCGGCTACTCGATCATGATGCTCGCGGTGCTGAGCAATATCGCCGTCTCGATATTCCTGACGCCGTCGATTCCCTGGTCAGTCGTGCCGATCTTCATTTATGCGATGGGCAGCGCGACCGCTTATCCGTCCCTGTCGCTGATGGTGATGGACCTGTTTCCCTTCCGGCGTGGCATGGCGACCTCACTGTCGGCATTTTTCGGCGGCATGATCAACGCCCTGGTTGCCGGCGTGATCTCGCCCGCGCTCTCGCATTCCCCGGTCCTGCTGTCACTTGGCATGGGTGCGCTGATGCTCAGCGGGCTGGTTTGCTGGATGTGTTATCGGCGGGTGGTGAAGCGCCCCTTGCGGAAGCGGGAGTCAGCGGAAAAGGGCGGATGTTGACGGAGTAACCGCGAACGCCGAACAAAACGGGATAGCGGGGAGAACTTCGTGGCGCGCTTGATGAAAGCTATTTTGATTGGGCGTCAGAAGGCAGGAGCTGTTTGCAATAGGTCTCTTTGGTGAGGATCAGCAAGCCGAGCGCGATCAGGCCCCACAGCAGTATCAATGAGAAGCCCAACTGGTAAGACGCGAAATCGAACACGCGCTTGCCGCCGGCCAGCGCGCCGCTCCAGTTGCGGTCGAGAATTAACCCTACCAGCGGCTGCATGTACATCGGACCCTGCATGACGCCCATGTTGCTGATACCGGAAACCGTGCCCGCCAGATGCGCGGGACCGGATTCCTTGGCGAAGGCGAAACTGATGATGAAGCAGCCGCTGAAAAAGCCGATCGCGCACAGCAGGATGCAAAGTGCCATATACGGCCAGTGCTGAACGTAGATCAGCGCCGCCCACAGCAGCAGCGAAATAGCGAGGCCGCCGATGTACAGCGGCTTGCGGCGGCCGATGCGGTCCGATGCGGCGCTGTAGCCGATGCTGCCGATCGCCCAGGCGACCATCATCGCCGAACACAGGCCGGCGGCATGGGTCGGCGCGAGCCCATAGTGCGTCATCAGGAAAGGCACGCCCCACAAGCCGGCAAAGGTCAACATCATCGAGCTGGCGGCGCCCGGGACGAAAAACAGCAGCACCACGTTGCGGGCGCGCAGCACTTCCTTCAAGCCATCCAGCAGGCGGGGGTGATGAGTGGCGCCATGGGTTCCTTCAAAATGACTCCGGTATCCGCGCTCGGCCGGATCATCGCGTACCAGCAACCAGGTGGCGATGGCGACGATGAACGTCAACGCGGCGCTCAGCCACATCACGTTGCGCCAGCCGAATTCATTGGCCAGCAGTCGCAACGGTGCTCCGGCGAATATCGCGCCGAACACGCCGACGGCCAGCGCGACACCCGAGGTAAGGGCGTATTGGCGGGGCGGCATCCAGTGTCCGGCGAGTTTCAACATGGCGACGAATGCGACGCCCACCGAGGCGCCGATCAGCAGGCGACCGAGGTTTGCCATGCTCACGTTCACCGCCAGCGCGAACACGGCGGTACCGAGCGCGGCAATGATCGCGCCTGCCGTCAGCAAGCGGCGCGGCCCGAGGCGATCGGCCAGGATGCCGGTGGGAATCTGCATCGCCACATAACTGTAGAAATAGAATGCCGACAGGTTGCCGAGGCCCGCCGCCGTAAGGGTGAATGTGTCGGTCAGTTCGGTGGTGATGACCGCCGGCGCGACGCGTTGAAAGAAGCCGATGAAATACAAAGCGGCGCCGAGGCCCCAGATGGCCCAGGCGAGGATGGCTGTCGGGTATTGGCGCGAGCGGTCCTGCGAAATCAAGGCCGTGACCTACTGCGTTCGCGCCAATAGAGGAACGCCGGCAATGCAAACGACAGACCGACCAGCAGGTTGGTGAGCACGAAAAACCAGGGGTAAGCCAGCCCGAGTCGCCGTGATTCGCTGAATACGAAGGGCCAGAACACCAGGCAAGAAATTGAGAAATCCATCAGCGTCGCCGCCGCGATCGGATTACCCCATGCCAGCGATAACGCGCCGGAGGATCCCGGCACATTGGCGAGATAGCCAAAGTAGGTCGCGTAAGGCGCGATGGCGCCGATGATGGCGGCGATGAAATAAAAGCGTTTCATGGGCGGGCGAAATTATCGGCGCGTCCAGTCCATTCGACGGTAATCCGCCGCTTTCGCAGCGCGCGTCTGTCGCCACCGTGCAGGCAATGCAACATGGGATCCAACCCTATACCCTATCCACGAGACGAAACTCCAATACTGGCGAGCCCTGCCAGCCAATAATGCCTCAAACGCCGCGCCAGTGCTGGGGATACAACCGCTACACCTGAGCCCACGGCAGGCCGGCTTTCCGCCAGCCGCCGCGCATGCCGCGGTGGTGGTTCTCGTCGAGGTCGCCTTCAAAGCCCTCCAGTACGTTGAAGACCCGGGTAAACCCTGCGGCCTCGAGAGCATTGCCGGCATCGATCGAGCGATTGCCGCTGCGGCAAATCAGGACGACCGGCCGGTGAGTCGAGTGGCCGGCGGCCTTTTTCACCTGGCCGACAAAATGAGGGTTGATATCCCAGTCCGGCCCGTCATTCCAGGGAATCATCATCGCGCCGACCGGATGCCCAACAAACAGGAATTCCATTTCACTGCGGCAGTCGACAAATACCGCGGTCGGTTCTTTCTTCAGAAAATCATCGGTCTGTTGCGGCGTGAGATGTTCCATATTTGTTCCCGTTCGATTTTTGCCGTTACACCGGCATGTTTTGTATTTTGACCAACAATGGATTATAGCGAGGGCCGTCGCCCCGCGTGCCGGTGGATGAGATAATGCCTTGCCCAATTTCGAGAGTGATTCCATGAATGCCCCGGACGCCTTCCTTGCGCTAGACACGATAGTCGCCGACCATGCTGACCGCCTCAACGACAAGGTCATCGCCTGGCGGCGCGACCTGCACGCCAACCCGGAATTGGGAAATCGCGAATTTCGCACCGGCAGCCTGGTGGCCGAACACCTGCGCGCGCTGGGCTTCGATGACGTCAGGGAAAAGGTTGCCTACACCGGCGTGGTCGGTGTCCTGAAAGGCGCCAAACCGGGACCCTGCGTGGCATTGCGGGCCGACATGGATGGGCTGCCGGTGACGGAAGAGACCGACGTACCCTTCAAAAGCACCGTGCGCACGCAATGGAATGGCGCGGATGCCGGGGTCATGCATGCCTGCGGCCACGATACCCACGTTGCCATCCTGATGGGGGTCGCCGAGATTCTGGCCGGCATGCGTGCCGAAATCGCCGGGACCATAAAGTTCATCTTACAGCCGGCGGAAGAAATGCCGCCGATCGGCGAAGAGGGCGGCGCGAAGCTGATGATCGAGCAAGGCTGCATGCAGAATCCCCGGGTCGACGCGGTCTTCGGCCTGCATATCACATCCAAGTTGCATACCAATCACATCGGCTACCGCTCCGGGCCGTTGATGGCCTCGGCGGACCAGTTCCGCATTTTCGTGCGCGGCAATCAAACTCACGGCGCGCAGCCCTGGTCAGGGGTTGACCCCATTGTCGTGGGCTCGCAGATTGTGCTGGGTCTGCAGACCATTGTGTCGCGAAAGATGAATCTGACGGAAGAGCCGTCGGTGGTCACGGTGGGCAGTTTCCAGGCCGGCAATCGCAGCAACATCATTCCCGACGAGGCGAAGATGGAAGGCACCATCCGCACGTTCGACGAAAAGCACCGTAGCGAGATCCATGAATTCATTCAGAAGATCACCACGCTGATCGCCGAATCGGGCGGGGCCAAGGCGAAAGTGCATATCGCGTCGGGCTATCCGGTGACCGTCAACGATGCAAAACTGACCGACTGGTCGGTGCCGATATTGAAGCGCGCGGCCGGTGACGAAAACGTCGGCATTTGTCCAAAGACCTGTGGCGCGGAAGATTTTGCGTATTACCAGCAGGAAGTGCCGGGATTTTTCTTTTTCATCGGCTGCACGCCGCACGATCAGGACTGCAAATACGCGCCGTCCAATCACAGCCCGCGGTTCTATGTCGATGAGACGGGTTTGAAGGTGGGGGTGAAAGCGCTGACGACGCTGGCGCTGGCTTGGCTGGCGTCGCCCCACGTTTCGGCGCTGCCCGAGTAGATGAAGCGGGGCTCCGTCCGGCATGCCGAACGCCGGAAAAACCGGGGTCAAGTCTATACGGTTTGATTGATCACCGTTCGCCCTGAGGTATCGAAGGGCCCCTCGCATTGAGGCCCGTCGTTACCTCAGGGCGTACGGCAAAAAACTGACTTAGCGAACAGGTTTGGGTCAAGTCTCG
>JANNGY010000337.1:0-6004 GCA_031404095.1 Betaproteobacteria bacterium
GAGCAAGGGTTTCGAGCGGCATGCCGCTCGCCTGCGGAACGGTGCCCCGATGCAGCGGGGCACGCGGCCTGCAAGGTGGGAGGGATTTAAGGTGCCAGGAATTGTGCGTGCCGTTGAGCGCGACGAGCAAAAATCCCCCTCAATCCCCCTTTTTCAAAGGGGGAAGCGCAGCAATGCGCGCTGCCACATCAGTTTGAAACGCACCCAGGCCAGTCCATGAATTTGCCTTCACCTTCGCTATACTGGGCCGGATCTCCTGAGGCCGCATGAAAGCACGCATCAAATGGATGGGAAACGTCGCCTTTCGGGGCGAGACCGACAGCGGTCACCAACTGCTGATGGACGGCTCACCGGAAGCGGGTGGTCAGAATCTCGGTCCACGCCCCATGGAGACCGTCCTGATCGGCACGGGTGCATGCAGCGCCTTTGACGTGATTCACATCCTCAAGAAGGGACGTCAACCGGTAACAGACTGTGTAGTTGAGCTGGCTGCGGAGCGAGCACTTACAGACCCCAAAGTCTTTACCTCCATTCACTTTCATTATGTTGTTTCAGGCGACGGCCTCGATGTCGCCAAGGTGGAACGGGCGATCAAGCTGTCAGCGGAAGTATATTGTTCGGCCTCGGCCATGCTGGCCAAAACCGCCCGGATTACGTTTGATTTTGAGATTTTGCCGGCCACAATGGCCCAATACCCTGACGGGGTGGATCACACCCAATAGGTGGTACGGGTCATGATTTTGGAAAATCCGTGCATGGCTGCCCTGACCGGCTTCGGCAGGTTTTCGGCCCCGTACTCGACGCCGGACTGGCCATGGCGGATTTCATCGTCGCGCATTCCGTGCAGGATGGCGCGACTCTCTGCGTCGGCAGGTGAAATTCGCCCAAGATGATCATGCAGATGCGCTTCCACTTGCCGTTCTGTTTCGACCAGAAAACCCATGCTCCACTTGTCTCCCAGTAGTCCGGACAAAACGCCCAACCCGAACGAGCCGGCGTAAAAGACCGGGCTGAGAAAACTGCTTCTGCCTCCCAAGGCGGTAAGCCGTGCATCGCACCAGGCCAGATGATCGTGTTCCTCATTGGCGGCCGACAACAGGAGCGCCTGAACCGCGCGATCTTTCGCAACCAGTGCCTGCCCCTGATAGAGAGCCTGCGCGCACACCTCGCCACAATGATTGACGCGCATCAGACGAATGGACTCGGCAACGTCAGCCGCGTCCATGGCCGGCACAGCGCCCCCCGCACCGGGTTCGGCGCGTGGCGCCGGACGATCGGCATGCGGCCTGGCAAGGACGGTTCGCAAGCCGCTATCCAGCTCGCAAATCAGGCGGTCAATCAGGTTCATCAGCCATTATAGAAACAAAACGGGCACCCGAAGGTGCCCGAATTTGCGTTGCAGATGAAACGATTTAGAACGTGTGACGGAAGCCTGCGCCAAAACCTTTCGGGTCCTGATCGGCGGCCAGCGCCGGTAGCCCAAAAGCAGCCGCAGACAAACTCGAGACCGAATTATTCTTGATTTCCGCGTAGCGCATCATGAATGTCGTCCGCTTCGAGAAATTGTAGTTATAACCGATACCGGCTTGTTTGGCTTCCGGCTGTACGACGTTGGGTGCCGAGGAACCACCATTGCGATTTCGTCCATAGGTAGCGATGAATTCATTCTTGCCGGCCGTATAGGTGATGCCACCAAACGAACCTCGACGATCAGTACGACCGGTCACCTCAATCTTCTGGAAAAGCAAGCCCAGTTTGATCGGTCCGAAGACGAAAGTGCTCGCAATGTTCTGACCCTTCTCATCCACATTGGCCGTAGCCACGCCGAAGCGCTGGTCATTGTGCTTTTCATAGGCATAGTTAATCCGGAACGGGCCTTTTGCGTAGTCAAAGCTCATGCTGAGATTGGAAGGATTGACGGTCGCCGTTTTTCCCTCGTTGGCGCCATACATGAATCGGCCGGAAAATCCACCCCAGTTCGGAGTCCAATACTGAATCATGTTATTTTCGCGGCGCGCGAAATCGGTCGACGAGGCGGCACTCCCGGAGTAGCCAACGATTCCCAGCTGATTGCCCATGGTGTTCTGACCATAAGGATCGACAAAGATCATGGAGAGCTTGAACGGGGTGTCCCAACGTCCCAGGACAATCGTACCAAACCCGCCTTGCAAACCGACGCCACTGTTCCGGCTACCAAACGTACCGCCACCTGCATCCGGAGGTGAAGAGGACTCAAGCTGGAACCAGGCCTTCAGACCGCCACCAAGATCTTCTGTTCCACGAACACCGATCAAGGATGATTCATCGACGATAGTGGTTCTGTTTCCAAGCGGTGCTGCCGCGCCGCCGTCCGCTTTCACGGAGTTGGCCATTACCCAAATGCGGCCGTAAAGGGTCACGGGGTTGGCCGATTGCGCCATGACAGCCGGGGCGAAGGTCGCGCCGAGGACAGCGAGGGCGATCAATTTCTTGTTCATCACAAATCTCCTTTGGTTAAATTGAGGCTTTCTATTTCTTTGGTGCAGGAAACCCAGAGGTGCAATTCTCATTTCCTGCGGCCAAGACGTAACGGTCGGTTGGAAACTCGCCTCGCAACAACTTCTCCCACAAACACGCACACGCAATTGCCGAATCTTTTGAGAAGCTACCCGCATATTGCCAAACTTGGACCGTTAGCTCAAGTGCCCACTGTGAAATTTGCCACAGTCAACCAGCCCTGTTGCGTTTATGCAACAGCCGAAAAAGGTGTCATACCGGCGTCACAAAATCAGTGGAGCCATCTGGAAAAGCGTGCCCAACCCTTCGCCGGGATCGTCCAACCCCATCAGTGCACCGCCAATCAGAAAGGTCCGCAGTCCCTGTTCCGTCAAGCGGCCGGCAATGTCCGCATTGTCGATCCCACTTTCGGTCACCAGTATCCGATTGTCCGGTACCCGCCCTTTCAACCGCAAAGTCGTGCCTATGTCCGTTTTGAATGTCGTCAGATCCCGGTTATTAACACCCATTAGCGGCGTCTGAAGGCGCAGCGCCAGTTGCAGTTCGGCTTCGTTGTGTGACTCCGCGAGGACCGCCAGGCCGAGCGAAAATGCCAATTGCTCCCACTCCTGGAAAAGTGCGATGTCGACAGCACCCATGATGAAGAGTACCGCATCCGCCCCCATCGCCCGCGCCTCCACGATCTGGTAGGCATCCACCACAAAATCCTTTCGAAGGACCGGCAGGTGGCAGGCGGCACGTGCCGCAACCAGGTGCGCCGGCGAGCCTTGAAAGTAGTCACGGTCCGTGAGTACCGACAGGCAAGCCGCGCCATGGGCTTCATAGCTCCTGGCGAATGAGGCGGGATCAAAACCGCCGCCAAGCTTTTTCCGGAACACCCCCGCGCTCGGACTGGCTTGCTTGATTTCGGCAATGACGGCCACCTTGCCCGCCGCGTGCCTGGCGCGGATCGCGCCGACAAAATCGCGCGCCGGGGCAGCGGACCGGGCTCGTTCGGTCAGCACATCCAAAGGGACCTGCTCCCGGGCCTCATGGACCTCGCGGCGCTTGGTCTCCAGAATGCGCGAGAGAATGTCCGCCATCAGTTGCGTTCAGTTATGAATGGCAGAAGTGAACTTGATCAACTGGTCCAGTTTGGCGCGCGCTTGGCCGGACTCGAGCATGGTCCGCGCCTTGGCCACCCCGCCCCACAAGTCATCAGCCACCCCGGACACATAGATGGCCGCCCCGGCATTCAACATGACAATGTCCCTGGCAGGCCCGTTCTGGTTATCAAGTACCGCCTCGACCATCTTTCGCGAGATGTCCTTGTCGGCAGCCACAATGCTCTCAATCGGCGCGTTGTCCAGACCGAACTGGCGGGGCTCGATCTTGAATTCCGTCACAAAGCCGCGCTTCAATTCGGCGACCAGCGTGGGTCCACTGAGTGATATTTCATCCAGACCGTCTTCGCCGTGAACCACCATGACGTGTTTCGCCCCCAATTCCTTGAGTACCCGCGCCTGGATCCCCACCAAATCGCTGTGAAACACGCCCATCACCTGATTGGGAGCGCCGGCCGGATTCGTCAGCGGGCCGAGGATATTAAGGATGGTTCGCATGCCCAGTTCCTTGCGGACCGGCGCCGCGTATTTCATCGCCGGGTGATGGGCCGGTGCGAACATGAAACCCAGGCCGACCTGTTTGATGCAATCTGCCACCTGCACAGGCGTGAGATTGACATTGACACCGAGTGACTCCAGAACGTCGGCGCTGCCGGATTGGGAGGAAACCGCCCGGCCGCCGTGTTTCGCCACGCGGGCGCCAGCCGCTGCCGCCACGAACGCGGCCGCCGTGGAGATGTTGAAGGTATGGGCACGGTCGCCGCCGGTCCCGCAGGTATCGACCAGGTTTGGCAGGTCGCCGACATCCACCTTGGTCGAAAACTCACGCATCACCTGGGCGGCGGCGGCAATTTCGGATACCGATTCGGTCTTGACATGCAAACCCATCAGGATCGCGGACAACTGAACCGGTGTCACTTTGCCTTCCATGACCTGCCTGAACAGGTCCACCATTTCGTCAAAGAATATTTCGCGCTTGTCGGACAGACGATTGATCGCTTCCTGCGGGCTGAACATAGTCATACCTTCACACTCAAGAAATTTTTCAGCAATGCATGGCCATGCTCGGTCATGATCGACTCGGGATGAAACTGGACGCCCTCAACCGGCAAGGTCTTGTGGCGCACACCCATGATTTCGCCGTCATCGGTCCACGCGGTGATCTCCAGGCAATCCGGACAGGTTTCGCGTTCGATGACCAGCGAGTGATAGCGGGTGATGCGATACGGCGAGGGCAGACCGGCGAAGACGCCCAGGCCGGTATGGGTCATTTGCGAGGTCTTGCCGTGCATCAGCGTTTTCGCATGAATGATTCTTGCGCCAAACGCCTGTCCGATGCTTTGGTGACCCAGGCACACGCCGAGAATCGGCAACTTGCCGGCAAATTTTTCGATGGCCGCCACCGATATTCCGGCTTCGGTCGGCGAGCAGGGGCCGGGCGAAATCACCATTCGTTGGGGAGAAAGTTTTTCGATGTCGGCCAGCGAGATTTCATCATTGCGCCTGACTAGCACCGCTTCGCCCAGTTCGCCAAAGTACTGCACGAGATTGAACGTGAAGGAGTCGTAATTGTCGATCATGAGCAGCATTGTTTACGCCTCACGAGGGATTGGTATCGATTCCGGCGGACACCATTTCCGCCGCACGCAACAGGGCGCGAGCCTTGTTCCCGGTTTCCTGCCATTCGAGTTCGGCAATCGAATCAGCAACGATACCGGCCGCCGCCTGCACATAGAGCGTGCCATCCTTGACGATTCCGGTGCGAATGGCAATCGCCAGATCCATGTTGCCGTTGAAGCCAAGATAGCCGGCAGCCCCCGCATACACGCCGCGCTTGCTCGGCTCGAGTTCGTCGATGATTTCCATGGCACGCACTTTCGGCGTGCCGGTGACGGTCCCGGCGGGAAACGTGGCGCGCAGCAGATCGATCGGCCCCACGTCCTCGCGAATTTCCGCGTCGACGTTCGACACCAGGTGCATCACGTGCGAATAACGTTCGACCACCATCTGTTCAGTCACTTTCACGCTGCCGGTCTTGGCGATGCGGCCGATATCGTTTCGACCGAGATCGATGAGCATCAAATGCTCAGCCAACTCCTTGGGGTCGGTGCGCAATTCCTGTTCGAGTTCGCGATCGCGCTCGGGCGTCGCACCGCGCTTTCGCGTCCCGGCGATGGGGCGCACGGTCACTTTGCTGCCTTCCTGGCGCACCAGGATCTCGGGAGACGCACCGACGATGTGAAAATCCCCCATGTCGAAATAGAACATGTACGGCGAAGGATTGATCGAGCGCAGCGCGCGATAGAGATTGATCGGCGGCGCATCGAAAGGCTGTGAAATGCGCTGCGAGATCTGTACCTGCATGATGTCGCCGTCGACGATGTATTGCTTGCACTTGCCGACCG
>JANNGY010000338.1:0-2502 GCA_031404095.1 Betaproteobacteria bacterium
GCATTCCATCGCGCGCTCGCTTCCGTGCGGCGTTGGCGGCCGCAGGCCGGATCAATAAAAACCTTGTCATTCCCGCGCACGCGGGAATGACAAATTATTAAGGATTTGAATGGTGCAACGTCCCCGCCCGGCCGGCCGGTCTCGACAAGCTCTTCGAACTACTACCTTTTCAATAGCGACAGGCGGGTGGTGGCCTGTGCGCAGACATTGTCCTGCGCCGTATATCTGGCCGTGATGCCGGTGGTATTGGCTTCAATTTCCACCATGTCATAGGCGCCCTGCACGCCGGGACAAGTGTAGGTACCCGTTGACGATCCCATCCGGCCGTTCTGGCGGTAGTTGCCGACATAATTGCAGACAAATCCGCTTTGGTTCGTGGTCATCGCCAGGGTGGTTGCCGAATTGACGATGGCAACACCGACGGACGTCTCTATTGTGCCGTTGTCTGCCGGATTCGAGCAGGCCTGGAAAGACTCCCTGAAAACACCGCCGTAGCTGCCGGTCAGGTCGTTGTTGCGAAACGTCTGGCGAGTCAGTGACTTATTGACGACCGTGCCATCCACCGAGTAAGTCAATGTG
Organism: Betaproteobacteria bacterium; assembly: GCA_031404095.1. Taxonomy (GTDB): domain Bacteria; phylum Pseudomonadota; class Gammaproteobacteria; order Burkholderiales; family Usitatibacteraceae; genus UKL13-2. Next base: position 580 of record JANNGY010000338.1, read on the forward strand.
GCGGTATCAACGAATGCGGTCAAGGACAAGGTGCCCACTTGCCTCACGGTGACCGCATTCGGGTTAAAGGTGGTGCCGAGCCACGGGCCGCTCGTCTGGTACATCGGACCGGAAAAGACCAGCGCGCCGGAGGTGGCCTGTCCTGTGTAGGTTCCTTGTCCGGTGTAGAAGGTGGGGCGATTGTCTGGCCCATAAACAAAGAATGTCAGGAAAACAATTTCGCGCTGGTGGGTCGCGGTGACGCCCCAGCCGGATTCATTTGCATTCCACCAAAGGTCCGTCAGGTCGGTCATGAATGTATTCGCCGAAGCGAACGGTGATGACAATAAAAGCGAGAAAAAACATGCGGCAACTTTCTTCATTTTGATTTTCCTTCTTTTCGTCGATGAATGATTCTGCCACAGGGAACCTCCAATAAAGTAATCGGATACTTGATCGGAGGTTCCCTGATTTCGCAGCCTCTCGTAGTCTCGATGGCGGGCGCTCGCGGGCCAATGGGCCGAGTTCCCGATATTGCGTAGGACGACATCGCACCGCATCGCCACGCGTGCCAGCAAACAGGTACTCAGTAGAACGCGATTATCACGGCGCCGATGATCGCGGCGCTTATCATGCCCGCCACCAGTAAGTGCTGGGAATTGCCGATCAACCGGGAAACGCGCGAAGCAGCCGAGGGATACGTAGTCAAGCCCTTCATGCCAGCCGCCGGCCGGGCCAATCGCGCCAATGCATTCGCCGAACTGAAGCGGCGCGAAAACAGCAATTGCACGGGCGGTGACTCGAAATTGGGGGCTCTTGAAATTGGTACCGTGGTCACATCGGCGTTTTCGCCAGTTGACGAGCCCTCCACGGTGTCGCCCAGCCGTTGCGCGAGGGGAACCTCGCCCGCGATCGACGTCTCCGGCGCAGCGCCCGCCAGGCCAAGCGGCACGGTCGATTCGCCGATCTCGGTTGGCCTCGCCACGGCATCGCCGAGTCCCGCGCGGCAGGCGATGAGATCCGCCGCCAGTTCGCGGGCACTTTGGTAGCGCGCGGCGACATCCTTCTGCAGGGCCTTCGCGACAATGAGATCGAGGAATTCCGGCGCGGCGGGATTGAGCTGACTGGGACGCGGCGCTTGGCTATTCACTATCGTGTACATCAGGTCGCCCATGTCTTTTCCCGAAAACGGCGCGATGCCAGCAGCCATCTCGAACAGCACCACGCCCAGCGAAAAAATATCCGAGCGATGGTCGACACGGCGGCCTGACACCTGCTCGGGCGACATGTATTTCGGTGAGCCCAGCACCAGCCCTGCCTGGGTCTTGACCTCCGATACACGCATCCGGGCAATGCCGAAGTCCATGATCTTGGCCTGATCGCCGGGCAGCACCATGATGTTCCCGGGCTTGATGTCGCGATGCACCACGCCACGTTCATGCGCGAAGTCCAGCGCGCTTGCCACCTGGGCAACAATATCCATCACCAGCGGCAGCGGCATGCGCGCGCTCGCCATCAGTTTTCGCAGCTCCACCCCTTCGAGCAATTCCATGGCGATGAAGGCCCAGTTTCCTTCGCGACCTGTATCGTAGATGGTGATGATGCCGGGATGATTGAGGCCACCAGCCGCCTTGGCCTCCTGATAGAAACGCGCCTGATATTCCTCGGAATCGGCGGCATCCGATGAAAGCAGGACCGCCTTGATCGCCACCACACGGCCAAGTGACGGGTCCTCCGCCTTGTGCACAACGCCCATGGCACCGCGCCCCAATTCCTCCAGGACCCGGTAGCGGCCAAGATGACCGAGGTCGAGTTTGGCGGTTACCAAAACTTGAGCCTTTCCAGCACGCCACGGCTTTTTTTCGCTGCCGGGGCGGTAAATGAATGCGTCACCTGCATCTCTTCGCCGGGGTGATTTCCGTCTGCCCCCCCAGCGCTTCTTGC
>JANNGY010000339.1:0-3231 GCA_031404095.1 Betaproteobacteria bacterium
CGAAGATGAACTGACGCGGCGGATCGCCGGCGGCTGTGAGCACTTTATGCGGCTGCAAATGGGGCCGCGCGCCGATGGCAACCGCATCCTGTCCGACAATCTGGACGTGCTGATTCATCCGGAAGTCGGCATGAGCACCGGTTCCTACCTGCTGTCGTCAATGCGCTTGGCGCCATTGCAATTCGCCGCCTGGGGCCATCCCGTCACCACCGGCAGTGAAGCGATCGACTATTACCTGAGCTGCCGCGCGATGGAGCCGCCGGGATACGAGGCGCAGTACTCGGAGAAGGTCATTTTGCTGGAAGGCATCGGGGTCGACGTCGCGATGCCGCCGAGGGAAAACCGCCTTGAGCGACCGGCACTGGGCTTGCCTGCCGGCGCGCATCTGTACTTCTGCCCTCAATCGCTTTTCAAGATTCATCCGGATATGGATGATGTTTTTGTGAGAATTTTGCAGGGTGATAGCCATGCTGTCCTGGTGTTCATACAGGCGGGAAGCCGCGTCGTCACGATGACATTTGCCGATCGACTTGCGGTTCGCCTGGCCGCGGCCGGCATCGGCGCGAAAAGCCAGATCAAGTTTCTGCCGCGTATGAGCGGTGGCATGTTCCGTGGCGCGCTTGGCCTGGCGGACGTCATGCTGGACACGCTGCACTGGTCCGGAGGCGGGACCAGCCTGGATGCGTTTTCGATGAATGTGCCGGTGGTGACGCTGCCAGGGACATTCATGCGCGGACGACAGACCATGGCCATGCTGCAATTGATGGGGCTTGATCAACTGATTGCATCGGACCGCGAAGATTATGTCGCGAAGGCTATCGAACTTGCGTCCAATCGTGAACTGAACGTTGCAACTCGCGAGATGATCGCGACCAGGAAAAGGAATCTGTTTGGGCGCGCGGAGGCTAGTGCCGAGTTTGCCGACAGGATTCTGGCGACTGTTGCGGCGCACGCCAATACGGCAAGTTAGGACTCGACGGTCGCGAGAATCCGACCAGGGAATTCACGCGCCGCAGTGGTGGGAACACCGAAAAAATCCTGTCATTCCCGCGAACGCGGGAATCCATTTTTCGTATGACATTGATGCGCGTAGAAAATTGGATCCCCGCGTTCGCGGGAATGACAAGCTCTTCAGGTTTCGAGAATTACTCTAGGCAAAGCACGCCAGCTGGCGGACCTTTCCAGCCTATTCGGGCTGAAGAAGCTCGCCAATGCTGGAGGTTGAGCGTGGGTTTCGATTCGCATGCGAATCGCACGCGAGACGACTGGCCCCTGCATGGGCCAGCGCGACCTGCAAGGTTGCTATGAGTCCTTGAACGGACTGCTGTCCGCCAGTTCATTCACGTATTGATCGATGCCGCCGGTTTCGCGCTCGAGAAAATCTTCCACCGCGCGCGCAAACCGCGGCTCTTTCAACCAGTGGGCGGAGTGGCATTTCACCGGCATGAATCCGCGCGCAAGTTTGTGTTCGCCCTGTGCGCCGCCTTCAAAAACCCGAATCCCGCGCTCGATGCAAAACTCCAGCGCCTGGTAATAACAAGTTTCAAAATGCAGGCCCGAGTGAAATTCGCGCGCGCCCCAGTAGCGGCCATAGAGCGTGTCCGCGGTCCAGAGGTTGAATGCGCTGGCGATCGGCTTGCCATCGCGCTCGGCGATGATCAGCAGGATATTTTCCGGCATGCGTTCACCGATCAGCCCGAAGAATTCCCGATTCAGGTAAGGCGTGGAAAAATGCGCCCGATAGGTGCGCTCATAGCATTGGCCGAAGAAATCCCAGTCGGACGGTGTCGCATCGCTGCCGGTGAGGCGCCGAAAGGTAATACCAGCGGCTTCAACTTTGCGCCTTTCCTGCTTGAGCTTCTTGCGCTTGTCGTGGTTCATGGTGGCAAGGAAGTCATCGAAATTTCGGTATGCCTCATTGCGCCAGTGAAACTGGATCGCGGTACGTGCCATCATGCCGGCATCGATCAGTAGCCGATGCTCGTCCGGCTGCGGAAACAGGACGTGCAACGATGAAACATCGCTCTGGCGCGCGAGATTCAGCATGCCCTCGACGAGGAGTTTGCGGTCGGCAGCGGTTCTTGCCATGAGCCGCGCACCGGTGCAGGGCGTGAACGGCACGGCCGCGAGCAACTTGGGGTAATACGTCAACCCGTGGCGTTGATAAGCCTCGGCCCAGGCCCAGTCGAAAACGTACTCTCCATAACTGTGCCCCTTGACATACAGCGGCACGGCGCCGCACAGTTTTTCGCGGCCGCTGGCATCATCCGACTCGCGCCACAGGGTCAGGAACTGTGGCAGCCAGCCGGTCTTGCCGGTGGTGCAGCCGGCATCAATCATCGACTGCAGGAACGCATGACGCAATGTCGGATTGCCGCCGGTGAGCGCGTCCCAATCCGGTGGCGATATCGCCGAAAGTGAGTCGAGGACTTTGAGTTCTACTTCGCGCATGAAGGTAGGTGGCTGGGAATCCGAAGAATTGTTGTATTAAATACGAACTTGTTGCCGTCTCATCTGCGTTCATCTGTGTTCATCTGTGGCAAGTCAGTTTTCTCGCCACAGATGAACACAGATGAACGCAGATGGGTTTGCAGGAAATGGCCGCATTGGAGCGGTACGGCCGCCTTGCAATCTATAATAAAGCCTTACACCGTCATCGAAAATCCATACTTCCGAAATGAAGATTGCCATCGCTCAGTTGAACCCGGTCCTTGGCGATATGTCCGGCAACGTCGAACGAATTCTTGATTATGCCGAGCGAGCCAAGGTTGAAGGCGCGACGCTGCTGGTGGCGCCGGAGCTGGCGTTGTGCGGTTACCCGCCCGAGGACTTGCTGTTCCGGCGCGATTTCCGGCTGGCCTGTGCGGCTGCCTTGCTGGACCTGGCGCCACGAACGCTCGGTATCTCGCTGATTGTCGGCCACCCGCAGGTGAAAGCGGGGAAACTCTACAACGCGGCCTCGCTGCTGGAAGACGGCCGCGTGGCGGGTACTTACCTGAAGCAGCGCCTGCCGAACTATCAGGTGTTTGACGAGAAACGCTACTTCGAGACTGGCGACCAGCCTTTCGTCTTTGAGCATCAGGGGGTGAAAGTTGCGGTGCTGATTTGCGAGGACGTGTGGATTGCCGAACCGGTTGCCGCCGCCAAGGCCGCCGGCGCCGAGCTCATCGTGGTGCCGAACGCATCCCCCTACGATATCGACAAGCTCGAGACCCGCTATGTCGTGGTGCG
>JANNGY010000340.1:0-2186 GCA_031404095.1 Betaproteobacteria bacterium
CCCCTATCCCCTATTCCCTATCCCCTTCCCAGTGTCAGGTCGCATTCCCCAACACTTTATTGATGAACTGGTGGCCCGCGCGGACATCATTGAAGTCATCGGCAGCCGTGTGCCGCTGAAAAAGGGCGGCAAGGAGTACAAAGCCTGCTGTCCGTTTCACGACGAGAAATCACCTTCGTTTACCGTCGTACCGGACAAGCAGTTCTACCACTGCTTTGGTTGCGGCGTGCATGGCACGGCGATATCGTTCTTGATGGAGTATTCGGGGACGGGTTTCCGCGACGCCGTGCAGGAACTTTCGGAAAGCGTCGGCATGACCATGCCGGTGGAAGCCAATCGCGAGGAATCGCTCGAACGCGCCAAGGAGGCTGCCGGCCTCAGCGAAGTGATGCTGGCGGCAATGAACTTCTACCGACGTGAATTGAAACGCACGCCAAAGGCAATCGACTATTTCAAGGGGCGTGGCGTATCGGGCGAAATCGCCGCCAAATTTGGTCTCGGCTACGCGCCTGACGATTGGCAGGGGTTGAAAGGTGCCGTCGAGGACTACACCGCCTCGGTACTCAATGAATGTGGTCTTGTCATCGACAATGACGAAGGCAAGCGCTACGACCGCTTCCGCGATCGCGTCATGTTCCCGATCCTGGATGCGCGCGGCAACGTCATCGGGTTTGGCGGCCGAGTCATGGGTCAGGGGGAACCCAAATACCTGAATTCTCCTGAAACACCCCTGTTTGAAAAGGGGCGCGAACTTTATGGTTTGTTTCAGGCGCGACGCGCGATTCGCGATACCCAGACGGCAATCGTTGTCGAAGGATATATGGATGTGGTCGCGCTCGCGCAGAGCGGAGTCGAGAATGCCGTCGCCACGCTGGGTACCGCAACGACACCGACCCATGTGCAAAAATTATTGCGCATGGCGGACAACCTCGTTTTCTGTTTTGACGGTGACAAGGCCGGCCGCAAAGCGGCGTGGCGTGCGCTGGAACAGTCGCTGCCGGTGGTTGCGGACGGAAAGGATGTTCGTTTCCTGTTTCTGCCTGAGAAGGACGATCCGGACACCTTTGTGCGGCGCCTGGGCAAGGAAGCTTTTCTCGCCGAACTCAAGAACGCCAAGCCGCTGTCGGCATTTCTTTTCGACGAACTGTCGTCGCAGGTCGATCTCACCAATGATGAGGGCCGTTCGCGCCTCCTCACTTTTGTGAAACCGCTCATATCTCAGATTACCGCTCCGGCGCTCGCCATGATGTTGCAACGCAAACTGGCGGACTTGATGGGGCTGGGTGTGATTGAAATCCAGCGGCTGATCCCGATTGCGGTCGCCAGCGCGCCGGCGGCCCAGTCGGGGCAACGCGACGCACAGTCATATCCCGCTGACAATGCCGGAAATCGACCGAAAGGTGAACGCGCAACAATGCGCAACCGGTTCCGCGGGCCCGAACCCGGCGCCCCGGCGCCGCGACGCAAATCGGCCCCTGCCGGCTTGGCCGCGCAAATTATTGCCCGGATTCTCCTGAAACCCGGGCTGGCCGGACGATTTGACATCGCGGTTGCCGACGACGATCCGTCCACGGTAGGCGCCGCCTCCCGGGTCGCGGCCTTTGTGCGCGACCACGATTTCGAGGTGACACAGGCGCAAGTCGTGGAACATTTTCGCGGATCAGCCGATGAAGCCGAACTGGCACGCGCATCCCACCATCCACTGTTGACGGACATGGACGCTGCGCACCCCGACTTCAATATCGACGCGGAATTCGATGAAGCCCTCGCGCGCCTTCGCGACGAGGCACTGGCCGCGCAGAAAAAACGTGAAACCCTTCTTCGTGCGCAGGAAATGGGGCTCGGCTAGTCGATCCAGTCCGCCGCCGGATCAAATCCGCTGTGGAAACGGCAAGCCGTGGATGGTGGCAGCGACCAAGCCATTTTGCGGGAAGCCCTATCGGCGAACAAAAATTAAATTTCAAGACCGGTCCTGAACCGATACTGTTGGCTTATTGACGTTTCCTAATTTCACGACAACGCCCCCTCTCTTGCTCCGTCGTTACCGCCATCGCGGGAACGACGGAAATTTTTTAGGCTTGTCGCGAATACAGGAAACATCAATATTCAGATTTTTGCCGTTAGCCCAGAGATTAGAAGGGCCCGTTGCAATAATTACCATATATAACAAATGGCGAGCGATGATT
>JANNGY010000341.1:0-1966 GCA_031404095.1 Betaproteobacteria bacterium
CGTGGTGGAAGCCGGCGGCGCGCAGCAGGCTCTTCTCGGAGAGGTCGCGGACCTGGGCCACCAGGTCCGGGTCGCCCTTGTTGGCCTCCCACCAGGGCGTGCCCTCGGCGAAGGCCTTACCAGCGCCTGGCGCTCGGCCGCCTCCAGGTCGAAGCGGCGATCGCGCGACCAGGCCAGCACGATGCGCGACTGGACCTTGGGGGCATCGCGGGAATCCACCCGGCAGCATTAATCGATTCAGCGCAAAGGCGGCGGGCATGGTGAATGCCGTTGCCTGCGCCTGGTAACGCGCAAAAATCCGCGCCTGCCGGGTGTCATCGAGTTTCAGTTGCCGGTAGCCCAGTACGCGCTTCAGTTCGTCGACCGCGGGTGGGTGGGTCAACACAACGATGCGTCCATCGTCCACACGATGCCTCAATGGATTCATGAACGGGTCGTCGAACACCATCCAGTCGATCACCACGTTGGTATCGAGCACCAGCCGTAAAGGTAAACTCATTTAATTTCTACTTCTTTGGTGCAAAAACGTACCCGTTTCCGCCGGCTGGCCCCTTCCCCCGCAATCGCGGGGGAAGGCCGGGATGGGGGAGTCGCAGCAAGTGAAATCGCCCCCAGCCCAACCTTCCCCCGTCGCCGGGGGAAGGAGCCAGCCGATGGAGGCCGTGTCGTTAATGCACTTATGAAATGGAAATGAAATCACAATGCCTGGCCAGCAGCAACTGCGGACGCCCATGCCCACTGGAAATTAAACCCGCCCAGGTGGCCGGTGACATCGACCACCTCGCCGATAAAGTAGAGGCCACGACTCTGGCTGGCTTCCATGGTCTTCGACGACAACGCGTGCGTGTCGACGCCTCCGAGCGTGACTTCCGCCTTGTTGTAGCCGAGCGTGCCTGACGGCTTGACCTGCCAGTCGTGCAGGGCATGGGCGATTTCGTATATCTTCTTTTCGCCGAACTGGTTGCTGGGAAGATTGATCGCATGAGCTTCGCACCAGTTCTGCGCGAAACGCCGGGGCAGGCGCTCGGCCAGCAGATTGGCGAGTTGCTGTTTCGATTGGCGATGCCCGGTAAGCCATTCGACGGCATCCTGGCCGGGCAGGAGGTCGATATGTATGGGCTCCCTGGCCGAACCGTTTTGCCAGTAGGTGGAGATTTGCAGGATCGATGGGCCCGATAGGCCGCGGTGTGTCAGGAGCAGGCTTTCGCGAAAGCGCCCGTCGTGGCATGAGACCTCGGCGTCGAGCGACAGGCCCGACAGGTCACCGAACCTGGCAAGGCTCTCCGGATCAAAACTCAAAGGGACAAGCGCCGGCCGCGGCGGGACAACGTCCAGGCCGAATTGCGCGGCGATCTTGTAGCCAAACGGCGTGGCGCCGATCTTGGGAACGGACAGGCCGCCGGTCGCAATGACCAGGGCGTTCGCCAAGAAAACGCCTTGATCCGTCGCGATCGCGTACTGATCCTGCGTGTTCGCGACACTTTCGACACTGCAAGGCATCCGCAATTCCACCCCGGCCCGGTCGCATTCGCTCTTGAGCATATTGATGATCTGCGTTGCGCTGTCGTCGCAAAACAACTGGCCAAGGGTTTTCTCGTGGTAACGGATGCCATGTTTTTCCACCAGTTTGATGAAATCCCGGGGCGTGTAGCGGGCGAGGGCGGAGCGGCAGAAATGCGGGTTGGTCGATATGAAGTTTTCGGGCCGCGTATGAATATTGGTGAAATTGCAGCGCCCGCCGCCGGAGATACGAATCTTCTCGCCGAGCTTGTGATAGTGGTCGATCAGCAGCACGGACTTGCCACGTTTGCCGGCTTCGGCCGCACACATCATGCCGGCCGCACCCGCGCCGATGATAACGGCGTCAAAGACTTTGTTCAACGCAGGGCTTTATGCCGAAAACAGCTCACCAGATGGTCGTTCACCATTCCGGTTGCCTGCATGAAGGCGTAGCAGATCGTCGAGC
>JANNGY010000342.1:0-2724 GCA_031404095.1 Betaproteobacteria bacterium
GCTGTTTCCAAGCGCGGGATCGCGTGCCACCGCCGCCACCGCCGGGCGCCTGGGGCTCGGCATGGCGTACCAGCTGAACAGCAGTATTGGACTGCGCTTCGATGTTGAACACTATCGGGCGCTGCAAGGCGGCGGCTTGGGCGAATTGGGTGCCGATCACCTGTCTCTCGGGGTCATGCTGAAGTTCTAGGTGCCGGGCCTATGAGATTCTGCCTGCGGTCGGTGAACTCGGCGACGCCTGGTAGATTTTCTTCGGCATCCTGCCTGCCCGGAATGCGTCGCGGCCAGCTTGTACCGCTTTCTTCATGGCGCTAGCCATCAACACCGGATTGCTCGCCTTGGCGATCGCGGTATTCATCAATACGCCGTCGCACCCAAGCTCCATAGCAATCGCCGCATCCGAGGCGGTGCCGATCCCGGCGTCGACCAGTACCGGGACCTTGGCACGATCGAGAATGATTTCAAGGTTCCACGGATTGAGGATGCCCATCCCGGAGCCGATCAATGAGGCCAGCGGCATGACTGCCACGCAGCCGATTTCTTCCAGCGTCTTGGCCTGAATCGGGTCGTCCGAGCAGTACACCATGACCTGGAATCCGTCGGCGACCAGCTCTTTCGCGGCGACCAGCGTTTCCGGCATGTTGGGAAACAGCGTCGCCTCGTCGGCGAGCACCTCCAGTTTCACCAGCGCGTGACCGTCGAGCAACTCGCGTGCGAGCCGCAAAGTGCGCACCGCATCCCTGGCGCTGTAGCAGCCGGCGGTGTTGGGCAGGATGGTGAACTGCGAAGGCGGCAGGCTGTCGAGCAGGTTTGGCTCGTTGGCGTTCTGGCCGATGTTCACCCGGCGGATGGCGACCGTGATGATTTCGGCGCCGCTGGCATCGATGGCGGCGCGCGTCTCGGCGAAATCGCGATACTTCCCGGTGCCGACCAGTAACCTCGAGCCATACGCCTTGCCGGCAATGACCAGAGAATCCGCTAACACTTCCGGCGCGTTCATCAGCCGCCGCCGACCGCGATGACGACTTCGAGCTTGTCGCCGCCGTTGACCGTGGTCGAGGCATAACGGCTTTTCGGCACGATTTCGCCATTCAGTTCGATAGCGAAACGCTTGCCATCAAGTTGCAGGGAGGCGATCAGATTTTGCAAGCTACTTCCCGGCGGAACATTCTGCGGTTCGCCGTTGACTTGAAGGACTGGCATCACTTGTATACTCGGTTGGACTTGTATCGATGAAAAAAGTGTAGCACGCGGCCACATCAGTCCGATTGATCCGCACCAATAACTCATCATGAACATGACTGGCGCATACTGCCCCATTGAAAATGACGGGCCTGATCCTCATGGTCGGGGGCGCGTACACATATGCACTTGTGCAGCTCAGCTTCCGGATCCAGGACTGGTTTGGACTTGTGCGCAACAATTATGACAAGGTCGGCCATTTCGCACAGGGATTTATCCCGGCCCTGGTCGCTCGCGAATTTCTGATTCGCCTGTTCAAGCTCTCACCAATGAGGCTGGTGGCGTGTCTCTGCGTGTGCATTTGCTTCGCGGTATCGGCGGCATATGAATTGGTCGAATGGTGCGCGGCGCTATGCCTGGGGGCCGACGAATTTCTCGGTACGCAAGGGGATCCACGGGATACGCAGTCCGATATGTTTTTTGCGCGGATTGGTGCAATTGTTGCGCTGCTGACGCTTTCGCACTGGCACACCCGGCGGATTACCGGCCGTGACAGCCGGCCCCGAAACCCGCCTACATCTGCTTGAACAGGTGCGCGTAGGCGCGGCTGACCGGCAGTTCGGTCTTGCAGTCTTTGAGATTCACCTGTATCCGGCCCATGACATCGCGTCGCGTGGAGACGACTCGATTGACGTTGACGATGGTCGAGCGGTGTATTTGCCAGAATTCGCCGGGATCGAGCTGGGCCGACAGGTCAGACAGTGGTGTTCGAATCAGCGACTCTCCGTCCCGCGTATAGACACTTACGTACTTGTCCTGTGCCTGCAGGTAGACAACGTCCTCGACCGGAATTTGCCGAACGGACTCACCAACCGAGGCGCGAATCCAGCGCAAATAGGCGTTCTTTGCGGAAGGCAACACCTGCGCCAATTTTTTGAGGATACCGGCGACATCGCCCGGCGCTTCAGCCTTGGCCAGTTTTTCCTTGAGCCGGACGATCGTCCGCGACAAGCGCTCGTCCGTGACCGGCTTCAGCAGGTAGTCCGCCGCTTGCCGATCAAAGGCCTCGACCGCATATTGATCGAACGCTGTGACGAACACGACATGCGTCTTCGCATCCAGCCTTGACGCAACTTCGAGGCCCGTCAACCCGGGCATGCGGATATCGAGAAATACAATCGCCGGACTTTCGTCGTCGATCAGCCGCATGGCTTCCAGCCCGTTCTTGGCGATTCCCGCGATGCTCAGTTCCGGCCACAGCGCGTTGAGGCGATCGTGCAGGTAATTGGCGAGATGCTGTTCGTCGTCGGCGATGATCGCGGTCGGGTTGGTTGTCATGGGTCCTCGGAATTCAAGTTTCGGTGATCATTCCCGCGCAGCGTGCATGCGAAAGGGGAAAGGAAGCTTCTATTCACTCTGTCGTACCGGCGTCCCACAGGGACTTCCGTTGGTCGAAGCCGGTACCCAAGTTCTTCTTAGTTGCTGAGACATTGAGAAAATTGGGCCCCGGACTAAATCCGGGGCGACATATTTTGAGGTTAT
>JANNGY010000343.1:0-7035 GCA_031404095.1 Betaproteobacteria bacterium
GCGGGTGCTCGGCTTTGAAGTCTTTCAACAGCTTCAGCGAATGCGCGTAGTCCGAACCCGGCCGGGCTTGCTTATAAAGGCGCGGCACGGTCTCAAGGTTATGGTTCATCACGTCCGGGGGTGCGGCACGCAGGATGCCCAGAGCGCGATCCAGGCGGCCGCGAAAATCCGGCGTGAGGATTTCGATCTGCGTTTGCGGTGACAACGCGCGCGTCTCGCGGATGCAGTTGACGAAGTGTTCGGCCCCGCCATCGCGCAGGTCGTCGCGATCGACGCTGGTGATGACCACATATTTCAGTTTCAGTTGCGCGATGGTCTCGGCCAGGTGGCGCGGTTCGTCGGCGTCGAGCGGCAGCGGACGGCCGTGGCCGACATCGCAGAACGGACAGCGGCGGGTGCAGAGATCACCCATGATCATGAAGGTTGCCGTGCCGTTGCCGAAGCACTCACCGATATTGGGGCAGGAGGCTTCCTCGCAGACGCTATGCAGTTTGGCATCGCGCAGGATCTGCTTGATCTCGTAGAATCGCGACGAGGCCGAGCCGGCCTTGACGCGAATCCACTCTGGTTTCTTCAGGCGCTCGGCGGGCACCACTTTGATCGGGATGCGCGCTGTCTTGGATTCGGATTTCTGCTTGACGCCGGCTTCGGCCATGGACGGTCTCTTTGTTGTCATCCTGAGCAACGCGAAGGATCACGGTGACTATTGGCCGAGATCCTTCGCGATGCTCAGGATGACAATGGGTAAAGTTAAAGATAAAGGTTGGACTGCAAATGCGCGACAAGTTTCTCGCCGATCACCGACATTTTATCCGTCACCCCGAAGTTGCGCATCTGCGTCACCGCCAGCCCCTCATATCCGCATGGGTTGATGCGCGAGAACGGCTCCAGGTCCATGTCGATGTTTAGCGAAAGCCCATGGTAGGTGGCGTGGTTGGCGACCCGCAGGCCGATGGCGGCAATCTTGGCATCGGCGTCGTTCAGGTTGACATACACGCCGGGCATGCCGGCAAGTCGATAACTAACGATGCCATATTCTGCCAGCAGATCGATCACCGATTGCTCGATCCGGTTCACAAGTCCTTTGACGCCTTTGCATTTACCATGCTCCGCCAGTTTTTTCAGGTCGAGCAACAGATACGCCACCAGTTGCCCGGGGCCGTGATACGTGACCTGGCCACCGCGATCGATCTTGACCACGGGAATATCTCCGGGCGCCAGCACATGTTCGGCTTTGCCGGCGAGACCGAGGGTGAATACCGGTGGATGCTGCAACAGCCAGATCTCGTCGGGGGTATCAGGGGTGCGCGATCGATTGGCGGCCCGCATGGCGTGCCAGGTGGGCTCGAAGGGAACGAGGCCGAGGCGCTTGATTAGTATTTTTTTCACCATTCGTCGTCCCCGCGCAGGGTGAGACAGGGGTTTCGCGTCCCATGGGACGCGCCTGACGAACCGGAAACCAATGCAGCGGTTTCCGCAGCAAGGACCCAGTGTCGTTGTTGTGGAGCACTGCCGGTCACTTCCCCCTTCGGCGAAGGGGGACTGAGGGGGATTTGCGGTGTGTCCCGCCGCGCAAACACTGCAAATCCCTCTCAGTCTCCCTTTTTCAAAGGGAGAAGTGCCCGACTTCAAGCGCACCGTAAATGTATATCGAGAATTTCATCAAACCCTTACAGCGCCATCAACACGAGCGGGTGAGAAGTCAGCGCCCGGTAGATATCATCCAGCTGCGCCCTCGATTGCGCGTTGATGGTCGCGGTCACCGACAGGAAATTGCCGTTCTTTGACGGCCGCATTTCAATGGTCGCGGCATCGAACTCGGGCGCATGCCTGAGGATGACCTCCAGCACCGCCTGGGCGAAACCGTCCTCGCGCCGGCCCATGGCCTTGATCGGAAACAGTGTCGGGAACGTAAGGAGCGTCTCAGTATGGTCCACGTCCGCTTCCCCGCTTTTTCCTGGTCCGTCGTTCATCGCTCGTGACTCATCGTTCGCGGCTCATGGCTGTTGGCTGACTTTCGAGCTACTCGGCCGCCTTCAGCGAGGGCGCGGCCGGCAGGTTGCGCTTGTAGTCGTCAAACAGTTTGCGCATCTGCCTGAATACCGGCCCGGGTTTGCCGGCCTGGTCGCCATGCCCGACCGGTTTGTCATCAAGCCTGACGATCGGCGCCACCTCCTTGGTGGACGACATGATCCACAACTCGTCGGCCTTCTTGACTTCGCGGCGATGCACGCGGCGGATCTCCAGCGGCATGCCGTGCTTGCGCGCGAGCTCGATCATCAGTTCGTAGGTGATGCCGGCGAGGATCAGGTTGTCCATCGGCGGACAGAGGATGACGCCGTTCCTGACGACGGCGATATTGGAAGCCGACGACTCGGTGAGATAGCCGTCGCGGAACAGCACCACTTCATCGGCGCCCGCCTGGTTGCCCTCGTGTTTCAGCAATACCGCGCCGAGCAGGGCAACGGCCTTGACCTGGCAGCGCAGCCAGCGGCTGTCATCGAGCGAAACGCAGGAAATGCCGTTCTCATACACCTCCGGTTTCGGCGTGGCCAGAGTATTGGCCATCATGAACACCGTTTGTTTTAATCCCTGCGGCGGCGGGAAATCGCGCTTGGCAACGCCGCGCGTGACCTGGATATAGACGCCGACATTGTTGTTGCCACCAAGACCGCCGTTTTTCTCGACCAGCGCCGCGATCAGCGATTCCCAATGTGGCAACGGATAGGGGTTGTCGATCTGCAATTCATCAAGGCTGCGCTGCAGGCGCTTCAGGTGCTCGACGGCGCGCAGTCCGCGGCCGGCATAGTAGGGAATGACCTCATAGACGCCGTCGCCGAAAATGAAGCCGCGATCCAGAGGGGAAATGGACGCCTTCTCGAAGGGCATGAATTCGCCGTTGAGATAGACGGTGGGGAGGCACATCGCGTTTGTCATGGTGAGTTCCTTCTAATGGCGTCAGTCGTCAAACAAATCCCCCGCCGCGCGCGGCTCAGGCGGCTAGATGCGAGGGTCATTTCCACAGCAAGCGGATCGCATCCCAGCCACGGCCGAGGAAACCCGCGAGCGGGACATTTTCCAGCGCAACCACCGGGATTTCGGCAATCAATTTATCATTCTGCGTCAATTTCATCACGCCCGCTTTCTGGCCGGGGGAAAACGGGGCGATCAGCGGTTGGGCAGTGGTCAGCGTGGCCTTCAACCCGGTGAATTTGTCCTTGGGCAGCGTGAGCCAGACATCGCGCTCGAAGCCAAGCCTGATCGCGTTCTGCGTGCCCTTGAAAATTTCCGGCGTGGCGACCGGGTCGTTCTTCTTGTACAGCCTTTGCGCGTCGAAGAATTGATAGCCGTAGTTCAGCAGTTTCTGGCTCTCCTGGGTGCGCGCGACGTCCGATGAGGTGCCCAGCACCACCGAAATCAGGCGGCGCGACTTGTCGGCGTCTCCTCGCCTCGCAGTCGCGATGAGGCAGTAGCCGGCCGCTTCGGTGTGGCCGGTCTTCAATCCATCGACCGTCGGATCCAGCCACAGCAGGCGATTGCGGTTCGGCTGGGTGATCTTGTTGTGCGTGAACTCGCGCTCCTTGTAGTAGCTGACCTCGGTGGGGAAATCGCGGATGAGCGCGTGGGCCAGGATCGCCAGGTCCTCCGCCGTCGAATAGTGCTGCGGATCTGGCAGGCCGGTGGCATTCGCGAAGCGGGTGTTCTTCATGCCGAGCTTCTGCGCCTGCCGGGTCATCAGTTGCGCGAACAGGTCCTCCGAACCGGCCACCGCTTCCGCCAGGGCGATCGAGGCGTCGTTGCCGCTTTGCACGATCATGCCGCGAATCAGCGGCTCGATGGCCGGCGTTTGCTTGGGGTCGATGAACATGCGAGAGCCCTCGGCTTTCCAGGCCCGCTCGGAGACCGTCACCGTTTGCGTGAGGCTAAGCTTCTTTTCCTTGATCGCCTGGAAAACCAGGTACGCCGTCATCAGCTTGGTGAGCGAGGCAGGCTCAAAACGGTCGCCGGCGGACTGCTGTGCCAGCGTCTGGCCGCTGGCGGCGTCGAACAGCACATAGGCGCGCGCGGCAATTTGCGGCGCCGGGACATCGGCGAGCGAGACAGTCACTTGTGCGGCAATGGGCATTGGCGCGAAAATTACGGCCGCCCGGAACAGCACGGCAAGACATATTGCAGATTTCATTGAGGTCCTGTGGTTGGGGATAGCGGAAATTACGGCTTCTGGATGACGGGTGAAAAATCGTGGGATTGCCTGACTTGTGCGGCAATCGCCTCGGCCTCCTCGCGTGTCTTGTAGGGGCCCATGCGCACGCGGAACAGGTTGTCCTTCTGGACCACCTGGATGGGCTCGCGGTTCCATTCCAGTTCGCGTTCCATGCGCGCGCGGAAGATGGCCGCGTTCTCTGCCGAACTGAAGGCGGCGAGCTGCAGGAAGACGTTTCCTGCTTCCGGGATGATGGTCGCAGTCGTCACGGTCGGCGCGTACGCTGGCGGTGTCGCCGGCAGCGCCGCCGGCATACGCTCCGGCGCGGGTGGCGCCTCGCCGGGAAACACGCGCTCGACGATGACCAGCCCGCTGCCTTTGCGGGCGATGCCGAGCTTGGCGGCAGCCGTGTAGGAAAGGTCGATGATGCGATCCGAATGAAACGGCCCGCGATCGTTGACCCGCAACACCACCGAAATCATGTTCGCGGGATTGGTCACCCGCACATACGACGGCAACGGCAGCGTCGGGTGCGCTGCGGTCATCGCGTACATGTCGTAGGTCTCGCCGATCGAGGTCATGTTGCCGTGGAATTTGCGGCCATACCAAGACGCCACGCCCTGCTGGCGATAAGGCTCGCCCGACACGTTCGGCACATAGGTCTTGCCGAAGATGGTGTAAGGGCGGTTGGCGCCGCGATGCAGCGGTTCGGTTTTCGGGATGGCGTCGGCAATGCTGTCGAGGTTGGGTGGTAGCTGGTCGCCGGGGCCGTCGTCGAGGTAGTAGGCGCCGGGTTTGGAGGGCGTTTTTGTGGGCTCTGCTTTCTTTGGGGTACTGCCGCAGCCAGCCAACACAATCGTCATCGCCAGCGCAACAAAAATTGGGCCAAACCCATGCATGGGTTTGGCGTTCGACGGGCGCAGCTCATGCGCTGCGAATTCCCCGCCTCGCCCCCGGACTAAATCCGGGGCGACAGGCTTTTTAATTTCGGTGGTCGCTATGCGACAAGGGTCCCCATGAGAGTCGCCGAGCAGCGGAGCAAACGCGGGGGAAGTCCGCGAGGACTGTTTGAGTGGCGAGCACGATCGCAGCCTATTGCTCAACTGCTCTTTCGAGCCACGAGTTCCGCAGCGGCCCGCGTTTGCCTTGGCCGCCTGGACCACTTCGTTCAGCGGCATGAGCTTTTGAGCCTCGACGCCGGTGTCGAAGTGTGCCGAGTGCGGGCAATAGGCACAGTCCTCGGGACAGCCCCCGGTCTTGATCGACAACAGGGTCGACAATTGCACCTGGTTGGCATCGAAGTGCGCGCGGTGTACTTGCTGCGCCTGGAGCAGCAGGTCCATCAGTGGCAGTATCAGCAGCGCTTCGACGGCGTCGACGCTCCAGGGCCCCAAGGGGTTGGGCACTCGAGCGCGGCGCAGCGATTCGACCGGCACGGTGACGGTTTGGGTCATGCGACCTCCCACGGAAAACGACGCCAGGGGCACGGCGGCCCGAGGTCGACTGGTGACATTGTCTCGACAGATGGCGACTGCCAGCTGGACAGCACCGCGCCGCAGCTCACGGCCGAGGCGCTCGTCGTCGCCGGACCGCATGCGGGCGCGCGGGTTACTGCTGCACCTTAGCAACTGGGGAGTCGACCGGCCCCGTGGAGAACTGCGGACGAATGCAAGCGGCGCTCTTGAATGGTTGCGACGCAGCCGTTTTGCGGACTGGCAAAGCAAGCCGGTCCCACGCGCTCTTGGCGGAGGTCTCACGCGCCATCACGAACCCACCCCTTCTCGATGAGTGGCGCATCCCAATCTGGGATCTCCTGATCTTTGAACTTGTTTGCGAGATAGTCGACCAGCAGCCGCACCTTCATTGTGTCGCGCTGAGTGCGGGGAAATACCGCGGAGAAGGGAAAGCTCGTCAGGCTGAACTCCTGTAGAACGGGCACGAGGCGTCCTTCGACAAGATGACGGGACGCGGCCAACGTCGGAAGGCACACGATGCCACCCGCCTCGAGCGCGTAGTCTCTGAGCAAGTGCACCGAGTTGGATCGAATCTGGCCCGGCAGTTCAATCGCCGTCTCTTTGCCATCGCGCGAAAACACCCATCTGTTGCGGGACGGATAGCCTGAATAGACCGCTGTCTTGTGCCGCAGCAGATCGGCCGGCTCTTGAGGGAGACCATAACTCGATACATAGGCTGGCGACGCGCAAAACAGCCTGCGCACGGGGAACAATCGTCGCGCAACCAAGGACTCCGACAGTGGCGGGAAGATCTGGAAAGTGATGTCCAGACCATCCTCGATCGGATCGACGACTCGGTCGTTCACGACGATTTCAATCTGGATGTCGCCGTAGGTGCAACTGAAGTCCTTGAGAATCGAGCCAAAGTGTTCGATGCCGAAGCCAGGCAGCATCTGTATTCGGAGCCTTCCTATCGGTGCACCCCGCAGGCCTCGCATGTGATCGGTCAGGTTCACAAACCCATGCACCATGTCCGCGCATTCCTTGTAGAACGTCTCACCTACCTCTGACAGACGAACGCGGCGCGTGCTGCGATGGAACAGCGGCGCATTGATGAAGGCTTCCAGCGCCTGGATTCGAGCGGACACCACCGAGTTCGCCACGCCAAGATGCCTTGCGGCTTCGGCGAAACTACCGGAGTCCGCCACTCGGACGAACGCTTCAATCATCAAGAATCGATCCATCTTTCGGCCCTTCGGTTGGATGCGGTCCTCACTTTCGGAAGGGGAATCGACCACCCGCGATGCCGTCATTCAACACCAAAGCCGAGGGCAGGGTCAATCAACGCGTGCGCTTAACTACCGCGAAGCGTCAAGC
>JANNGY010000344.1:0-9397 GCA_031404095.1 Betaproteobacteria bacterium
CTGGAACAGGAAAACGAACGCGCCGCGCGCGCCGAAGCCGCCGCGCGCCTCAGGGCTGCCGAAGCCAGGATGAGCAACCTCGGCACCGGCAAGCGACCCGACGAAATCGCGACCGTGCGTGCGCAGCTCGCACAGGCCGAGGCGTCGCAGAAACTCTCCGCAGCCGAATTGGCGCGGACGGAACCCCTGGTCGCCGCCAAATTCCTGTCGCCGACCAAGCTCGATGAAGCCCGCACCGCGTTGGAACGCGACAAAGCCCGGGTATCGGAGCTGAATTCGCAGTTGAAAGTTGCACAACTCGCCGGCCGCGCTGGTGAGCTTGCCGCTGCCGCTGCCGAGGTCAAGGCTGCCGGCGAACTGCTGGCGCAGGCCGACTGGAAGCTCGCGCAAAAGTCGCAGCGTGCGCCGATGGCGGCGGCTGTCGTCGATACGCTCTACACCCGTGGCGAATGGGTGCAGGCAGGCGCGCCGGTGGTGTCCCTGCTGCCGCCGGAAAACATCAAGTTGCGCTTTTTCATTCCAGAAAAGCGGCTGGGTGAAATGAAGGTCGGCCAGTCCGTGCAAGTGACCTGCGATGGCTGTGTCGCTCCCCTGACAGCCAAGGTCAGCTTCATTGCGCCGCAGGCCGAATACACCGCTCCCCTGATTTACAGCAAGGAGAACCGCGCCACGCTGGTGTTCCTGGTCGAAGCGCGTCCCAAGCCCGAAGACGCGATCAAGCTGCATCCGGGCCAGCCGGTGGAAGTGAAGCCGTGAACCTGCATCCGGCCGTCATCGATGTGAGGGGATTGACCAAGCGCTACGCCGGTCGCGCGGTCGTGGACGACTTCGCCATCAAGGTAGAGCGGGGCCAGATCTACGGCTTCCTGGGCCCCAACGGCAGCGGCAAGACCACCACCATCCGCATGCTTTGCGGCCTGCTGACGCCGGATGCGGGCGAAGGACAGTGCCTGGGATTCGATATTCGCCGCGAGGCGCTGAAGATCAAGCGCGAGGTCGGCTACATGACGCAGCGGTTCTCGCTTTATGAAGACCTGAGCATTCGTGAGAATCTCGACTTCATCGCCCGCGTGTATGCCGTCGACGATCGCAAGTCCGCCGTCGCCAAAACGCTTGACCGGCTTGGGCTGACCGCGCGCAAAGATCAATTGGCCGGTGCGCTGTCGGGGGGCTGGAAGCAGCGTCTCGCGCTGGCCGCGTGCCTGATGCATACCCCTAAATTGCTGCTGCTCGACGAACCCACCGCCGGCGTCGATCCCAAGGCGCGACGCGAATTCTGGGATCAGATACACGACCTTGCCGCGGAAGGCCTGACGGTACTGGTGTCGACGCATTACATGGACGAAGCCGAGCGCTGCCATGAGCTTGCCTATATCGCCTACGGCAGGTTGCTGGCAAAGGGCACCGCGGCGCAAGTGGTGACGCAATCGGGACTCTCCACCTGGTCGGTCACCGGGGGATCGCTGCATGCGCTGGCGCGCGAACTGCGGGCACAGCCGGGCGTGGACATGGTGGTGCCCTTCGGCGCGACCCTGCACGTCAGCGGGACGGATGGCGACAAACTGAAGGAATCGCTGGCGACCTTTCGCGCGCGGCCCGGACTTGCCTGGTCGGCTATTGACCCCAGCCTTGAGGATGTCTTTATTGGATTGATGAATTCCGCCCGGGACAACTACCAGTGACGGACGTCTTTTCCTGGCGACGCTTCATGGCCGTGCTGATGAAAGAGTTCGTGCAGATGAAGCGTGACCGACTTACCTTCGGCATGATCGTCGGCGTTCCCATCATCCAGCTGGTGCTGTTCGGCTTTGCGATCAATACCGATCCCAAGGGTCTGCCGGCGGCGCTGGTATCGGCCGATGAAAGCCCGTTTACGCGCGCGCTGGTGCGTGGCCTCGAGAACTCCCAGTACTTCAAGTTCACGCATCGGGCGGCGAGCGAGGCGGAAGCCGAGGATTTGCTGAAGCGCGGCGAGGTGCAGTTCGCGCTGGTCATCCCGCCGGATTTCTCGAAAAAGCTGCAACGTGGCGAACACCCGCAATTGCTGTTGGCCGCCGATGCGACCGATCCGTCCGCCACCGGCAATGCGCTGGCCGCGCTGCCGCAGATCGTCCGGCAATCGCTCAATCGGGAATTGACCGGCCCATTGCAATCGCGGCAAACCGCCGACCTGCCGGTGGACTTGCGCGTGCAGCGCCGCTACAACCCGGAAGGTGTCACGCGCTATAACATCGTTCCCGGCCTGATGGGCGTGATCCTGACGATGACGATGATCATGATGACAGCGCTGGCCATGACCCGCGAACGCGAGCGCGGCACCATGGAGAACTTGCTCGCAACGCCGGTGCGGCCGCTCGAGGTGATGGCCGGCAAGATTGCGCCGTTCATCATCGTCGGTTACCTGCAGGTGAGCCTGATCCTGGTCGCCGCCAAACTGTTGTTCGGCGTGCCGATGGCCGGTAGCCTCGTATTGCTGTCGCTGGCGCTGGTCGTGTTCATTGCCGCCAATCTTGCGGTGGGCTTTACCTTCTCGACCATCGCCAGGAACCAGTTGCAGGCCATGCAGATGACCTTCTTCTTTTTCCTGCCGTCGATGCTATTGTCAGGCTTCATGTTTCCGTTTCGCGGCATGCCGTTGTGGGCACAGGCCATCGGTGAGGTACTGCCACTGACGCATTTCCTGCGCATCGTGCGCGGCATCCTGTTGAAAGGAAACGGACTCGCCGAGATCCTCCCGGAATTGTGGCCGATCGCGTTGTTCATGTTCGTTGCGGGCGCACTGGCGCTGTTCCGCTACCGGCAAACGCTGGATTAGCCGCTGCGCGAAAATTTCCGGTTTGGCGCGGTGGCGGCGCCGATGAGTTGACCAGAGGTTGAAACTTGACGTTGGGTCAGCGCACGAGTATCTTAATGACCAGTCAGTCAGTTATGAGGCGTCATGTTGTCTAACGCAAAGATGCTGGAACCCCGTTGGGAAAGGCGCAAGGATGCCCGTCCGGGAGAGTTGGCCGCCGCCGCGCTGGACCTGTTCGTCGAACGGGGATTCACCGCGACGCGCCTGGATGATGTCGCGCGTCGCGCCGGCGTCTCGAAGGGCACGCTTTATCTTTACTTCGACAGCAAGGAAGACCTTTTCAAGGCGGTCATTCGCGAGGGTTATGTCTCGCGTATCACCGAATTTGCCGAAAAAATGAAGGACTATCAGGGGACCAGCGCCGAACTCATTCGCGAACTGGTCACCACCTGGTGGGAGCAAATCGGTGCGACCAAACTCGCGGGCATTACCAAGCTGATGATGTCCGAGGCGGGTAATTTTCCGGATTTGGCTAACTTCTATCACGATGAAGTCGTCGTCCGCGGCACCGGATTGTTTGCCGCGGCCATTCAGCGAGGTATCGCCGCCGGAGAATTCCGCGAAGTCTCGCTCGAATTCGCGCCGCGAATTGCCTGCGCGCCGGTCATCATGCTGATGTTGTGGCGAAATTCGTTCGACCTGTGCGGCACACATCAAATGGATGCGAAGGCATTCCTGAATGCCCACACCGACATGCTGCTACACGCGCTGGCGGCGGAAAAGCCCGCCCCTCTGCCGGCGACCGCGCTATCCGGGCCAGTTTTGTTAAGATAGCGCGCTGAAAACCCGTATCCGCATCATCTGTATTCCCTTCAACCGCAGTCACCCACGAATGAGCCCCATGGACTTCGAGCAAGCACGCTTCAATATGGTCGAACAACAGATTCGCCCCTGGGAGGTGTTGGACCAGGAGGTGCTCGACCTGCTATTCGCCGTCAAGCGCGAGGATTTCGTTCCGCCGGCGTATCGCGCCATCGCCTTCACCGACATGGAAATACCGCTGGGTCATGACCAGGTCATGATGGCGCCGAAGATCGAGGCGCGCATCCTCCAGGAAGTGGCGCCAAAGTCTGCTGAAAATGTACTCGAGATAGGCACCGGCAGCGGCTATCTCACGGCCCTGCTGGCCAAGAGCGCCCATCATGTCAGCAGCATAGAGTTATTTGAAGACCTGAAGAATGAGGCCGCCAGCCGCCTCGTTTCCGCCAACATCACCAATGTCGTCCTCAAAGTCGGCGACGCCGGCAAGACGCCGGACGCATTCCTTGACCCGCAAGAACGATTCGATGTCATCGTCCTTACGGGATCAGTACCCATCGTGCCGGAGGCCTACCTTTCCCGGCTGGCTAACGGCGGCCGTTTTTTCGCCGTCGTCGGCGATGCGCCAGCCATGAAAGCCACCCTCATCACCAAGACCGCCGAAAACCAGTTTGTCTCCGCCGAAATCTTCGAAACCGTGGTGCCGCCCCTGATAAACGCGGCACAGCCATCGCGTTTCAGTTTCTAGCCGGTATGCCGCCACGTCAAATGACGGTTCAGGAGTTGCAGGCCGCTCTGACCGCGGAAACGGCAGCGCGCCCGCATCTGCTTGATGTGCGCGAGGCTTGGGAATGGCAGTTGGCACGAATCGATGGCAGCGCACACCTGCCGATGGGGGAAATTCCGGCGCGTGTCGACGACTTGGACAAGTCGCATCCCACGGTCGTTATTTGTCATCACGGGGTGCGAAGTCTGCAAGTCGTCGCATTCCTGCAGCGCATGGGTTTCGCCAACCTGCATAATCTGCAAGGTGGCATAGATGCCTGGGCGCGCGACATCGACCCGGCGATGCCCGTTTATTGAAATCCATTGCCCCCCTTTAAGTGCGTCATATCGCCATGCCGCGTCGACCCGATCTGGCGCAAGTAACAAAATATTCAGGAAAACAACACATGAGACTTAAATCCGCCGCGCTTGCAATCACCGCACTTTTCGCCAGCACGCCGCTGCTGGCGGCCGACCTCATGGACATTTATCGCGAGGCCTTGTCGCAGGATCCGGTGTATGCCTCGGCACGTTACGCCTATGAGGCAAGCAGGGAGGCCTATCCCCAGGCGCGTGCGGGCCTATTGCCTTCGCTCTCGCTTTTCGGCAACTATGGGCGCAATCATCGCGATATCGAGAACCTGCCGACGCTGGACTACACCTCACACTCCTATAGCCTGACGCTGTCGCAACCGCTGTTCCGCATGCAAACCTGGATCGCGGTCGACCAGGCGGGGATGCAGGTGAAACAGGCCGAGGCCGTACTCGCCGACGCCAGCCAGAACCTGATCGTGCGCACTGCCCAGGCCTACTTCGATGTGCTGCTGGCGCAGGACAACGTTTCGCTTTCAGCGGCGCAGAAGACCGCCATCAGCGAACAGCTGGCACAGGCCAAGCGCAATTTCGAAGTCGGTACCGCCACTATCACCGACACCTATGAAGCGCAGGCAAAATTTGACCTTGGGGTGGCCAAGGAAATCTCCGACGTAAACGATCTGGAAATCAAGAAACGCGCCCTTCAGCAGTTGATCGGCAAGATGCCGGCAAGCCTGGCGCCCCTGCGCGACCAACCCGTCCCTGTGTTGCCAGCGCAGGAAGACATGGAGCAATGGGTGAGGGCCGCCGAGGAGGCCAGCCCGGTTATCGCCCAGTCGCGACTTGCGTACGAAATCGCTGCGAAGGATGTGGACCGCAACAAGGCAGGCCACTTGCCTACCCTTGACCTGGCTGGCAGCTACAACGGCGGCAACTCGCCACTCACCACGGCGACGGGCGCGCTCGGCAGCCTGATCGATAGCAAGTCTGGCTTTATCGGCTTGAACCTGACCATTCCCCTTTACCAGGGCGGCGGCACCCAATCCAGAATTCGCCAGTCGTTATCGATTCGCGACAAAGCCGCGCAGGACCTGGAAAATTCCAAACGCACGGTGGCACAGAATGTCCGCCAGAACTACCTCGGCCTCACCAACGGGTTCGCCCAGGTGAAGGCGCTGGAAGCGGCGCTTGTGTCGAACAAATCGTCGCTCGATGCCACGGTGCTCGGCAAGGAAGTCGGCGTGCGCACCAACGTCGATGTGCTGAATGCGCAACAGCAACTGTTCCAGGCGCAGCGCGACCTTCAGCAGGCACGTTACAACACCGCACTTTCGCAATTGCGCCTCAAGTCGGCGGCAGGTCGTCTTAAGGATGAAGACCTGGCCCAGGTGAACGCGTTATTGGCGAAATAGTCGCATTCAGCGTTTCGACAGCAATGGGGCGATCAGCCCCATTGTTTTGTCGGTCGCCCCGGAATGTGCACCTGCAAACGCCAGTGCGGCACGCGATGCCGACGCCCGCAAATCGTCGTCAAGCAGCCACTGCCGGGCCACCTGCATGACCGCGTCGGCATCGTCGGCCTGACGCATCGCGCCCGCCTCGATGGCAAGTTTTGCGGCGCCGGCAAAGTTGAATATCGACGAGCCCATGATCACCGGCTTCCCCTGCGCGCAGGCCTCAATGAGGTTCTGCCCCCCGAGAGGCATCAGGCTGCCGCCGATGAATGCGACGTCGCACATTGCGATGTAGGCGGCCATCTCGCCCATTGAATCTCCAAGCCAGACCTCGGTCCTCGCGTCGGGTGTTCCACCGCCGCTTCGCCAGCAGACGCAAAGCCCCGCCACCTGTATCAACTGTTGCACCGCATCAAAGCGCTGCGGATGTCGGGGCACGAGCACCAGCAACAGGTTATCGCGCTTGCCGGCCGGAAACGCTCTCCGGTAGGCATCGAGCAGCAACTGTTCCTCGCCTTCGCGGGTACTCGCCGCCAGCAATACTCGCCTGCCGGCGCCGATGCGGTCGCGCCAGAGATGGCCGCGTGCCACCAGCGCTGCATCGAGTGGCACGTCGAACTTGATATTGCCGGTGACGACGATATTGCGTGCGCCAAGCGAGGCCAGCCGCGCCGCATCGTCCGCCGACTGCGCGGCAACCGCTTGCAGAGATTGCAGGGCATCATGGATCAGCGTGCGCACCGGCGCAAAGCGTGCGTAACCGCGCCGGGATTTCTCGCTCAGTCGCCCGTTGACGAGCACCACGGGCACGTTTCCGGCCCGGCATGCGGCTAACAGGTTCGGCCAGATTTCGGTCTCCATGATCAACAGAATTTTCGGCCTGAAGTGCGCGATGAATTGTTGTTGCAGACGGAAAAAATCGTAAGGCAGGTAGACGCAAATGACCGACCCGGCGTATAACTCGCTGGCGACCTCTCGCCCGGTGGCGGTCATGCAACTGATGACAATGGGACGCCGGGGAAAGTCGGTCTGCAAGCGCTGGATCAGTGGCTGCGCCGCGCGCATTTCGCCGACCGAAACGGCGTGTATCCAGAGACTGTCATGCAGCCGAATTGCCGCAAAAAGGCCCCAACGCTCGCCGACATTGCGCCAGTAGCCGCGCTGACGCACGCCACGAGCCAGCAGGCGCAGCAGGATCAAAGGTATCGCCAGAAAGAGCAACAGTGAATAGATGCCGCGCAGCATGATTTTCACGTTCTCCGTCTAGCCCAGGCAGGGCTGCAACGCCCGCCACACGGCGTCTGCCTCGGGAACCGTCGGCGTATCCTCCGTGCCGCCACCCAGGTTGACCGCAATGCCGTTGCCGAACAGCCCGGTCAACTTTGGCTCGGTGGTGATGTAAAGGCCAATTGTCGGCCGCCCCAGCGCGACCGCCAGGTGCGCGAGGCCCGTGTCCACGCCGACAACCACCGTCGCCCTGGCCAGCAGCGCGGCTGCCGCGGCCAAGGACATGGGCGGCGGCACGATTGACTGGCGATGTCCTCGCGCAAGCCGCTGGCTGGCTGCTCGCTCGGCTTCATTGCCCCACGGCAACACGACATTCAATCCGCGCGCATGCAGTCGCGTGGCGAGTTCGATCCAGGCGTTGTCCGGCCACATCTTGTTGGCGCGGCTGGTCGCATGCAGGAACACCGCGTACGGCGCCGGCGATTGCCAGTCCGGAGAAGGGTTGATTGCAGACAGCCCATAGTCGACGGAATCGGTAAATTCGTAGCCCAAGGCTTTGCCAGCCAGCATCCGGTTACGCGTGACCGCGTGCAGATTGCGCGGGATGTCAAAGACGCGGTCGTAAAATCGCGCGGCCAATGGTTCGCGCACGGACGACTCTGAGTAGCCGGAGACCAGTCCCGTCGGCCAGCTGGCCACCCACGCGCTCTTGACAAGCCCTTGAGTGTCGACAATATGGTCATAGCGGAGCTTGGCGAGGCGGGCGCGGCTGGCCAGCATCTCGCGCCACGCCGCGGCAGACCAGGGCCGTTTTTTCAAATTGCGCAGCGGTACCGGCAGGATATTTTTCACCGCCGGATGCATCGCGGCAATTTCCGCGTATGGGGATTCGATCGCCCAGTCAATTTCAAGCTGCGGCCGCGCGCGCGCCAGGTCGCTGACGACCGGCAGGTTGTGGATCACATCACCCAGGGAAGAAAGCTTGACCAGCAATACGCGCATCGGCTGATTGTAACGGAGCCATTGTGGTCGATTACAATTCGTCTCATTCTCCGCACGGCCATCAGATTGCCCGCAACGTGTCTGCCCCAAAAATTCCGCTCTCGGTTGTCATTATCGCGAAGAACGCCGCGTCGCAGATTGGCGCGTGCCTTGAAAGCGTCGCCTTTGCTGCCGAGGTGCTGGTGGTGGATTCGGGTTCGGAAGACGAAACCCGCGCCATTGCCGAAGTGATGGGCTGTCGTGTCATTGAAAAAGAATGGCTGGGCTTCGGCCAGCAAAAACAATTTGCCGTGACCCAGGCTAGACACGACTGGGTGTTGTGTGTGGACATCGACGAGCGCGTCACCCCGCAGCTCGAAGCAAGTATTCGCGCAGTTCTCATGGCATCGGCCGCGCCGCCACACAAGGCCTATCGCATGCCGCGTCGCAACCGGTTCCTGGGAAAATGGTTGGCACATGGATCCGTAGTCAGATGCTCTGTCCATTGAGCTACCGGCGCAGAAGAGCAAGGGTAGCACCGGCTCCGAAGCCGCCCTGAGGGCGGACGCAGTCCGTGAGCCCATCCGATCGGCGTAGCGCGCCTACGTTCCGGGCACCTTCCAGCGCACCCCGTCTACGGTCCACGCTCTCCCCCTGAGCTGAAGGGAGGGAACGAACCTCGTGCGGATCGCGCTGGCGAGCCCTATCGACGGGGCTGCTATCGCGCGGCTCCGAGAACGCCACGACGTCGTGCGCACCTTCGACGACCCCGGTTCGCTCCCTGTGGCAATCGCGGATCGGGAGGTCCTGGTCTTCCGAAGCGGCGTCGCGGTGACCGCGGAGTTGCTCGGGGCCGCCCCCGATCTCCGGCTGCTCGTCCGTGCCGGATCCGGGCTCGACAACCTCGACATGGACGCGGTCCGCGAGCGCGGGATCGACCTGGTGCGGATCCCCGAGCCGGGCGCCCAGGCGGTGGCGGAGCTCACCTACGCGTTCATGCTCGCGCTCAGCCGCAACCTGCTCGTCGCCGACCGCTCGATGC
>JANNGY010000345.1:0-5241 GCA_031404095.1 Betaproteobacteria bacterium
TGGGATCGAGCACCAGGCGACGCATCAGGCGGTCAAAACGCTCGCCGGTCACGCGTTCCATGATCATTCCGACAACGCCCCACGGCAGATTGGCGTATTGAAAATAGGCGCCGGGCTTCGCGTTCGTGGCCCACATCTCTCCCTTGCCGTACTGCTTGCCACCGGGCAGCAGCACGTCCTTGAAACTGACGCCGAGCTTCGCCTCCCAGTAATAACCAGCATCATCACGCAGCGAGGAGGTGTGGCTGAGCAGCATGCGCAGCGTGATCGGGTCATCCGGAAAATGCGGATTGCGCAATTTGAATCCAAGGTAGTCGCTAACGTCGGTATCGAGTGCCAGTTTGCCGTCTTCGACCAACTTCATGACGCCGAGCGTGACGATCAGCTTTGAAATCGACGCGATGCGGTACATCGTGTCAGCGTTGGCGGCGACGCTCCTGGCAGGATTGGCGTTGTCGATGTGGCGATGGCCAAACTGCTGGTGATAAACAACTTTTCCGTCGCGCATCGCCAGCACCGACAGACTGGCAAGCGGATGCGCCGCATCCTGCACGATGTCCGCGAGTTCGCGATTCAGCCTGCTTGCAGCGGAGGACGAAAGGCCCGCGCGCGAGGGCTCGGCGCCATGACCTTCAAGTGCAGCCATCATCAGGCCCAACCCGAGGCAAGTCACCAAAGTCAATTTCATCACGAGTCCTCATTGTTGATTGATCACCGTCGCCGATTATCAACTCACGGTCTATTCCTGCCATTCGGCCATATTTGCCGGCAGGCGCGAGGTGATTGCCGTTGCATTCAGCGGCGTGGTCGTCAACACCTCCAGCAGCGCCGCGGTTTCCGCATCCGGCATGCCATCGAAAAGCGAAGGCCGGTATTTCATCTGGAAGGCTGCGATCACCTTTACGGTGGCCTCGTCCAGTTCGCTATTGAGCGGAACCGCATAACCGAATTTCGTGAGCATCTGCTGGAACCAGGCAATATCGGGCAAATCCTGTTCATAGGCCGGTCTTTTCATCGCAACCTGGCTTGCGTCCGGCCACAGGATCAGTCCCGCGTCGGCAAAGCGTTTCCATGGAAACAACGGGCCCGGGTCCGGCTTGCGTTGCGGCGCAATGTCGCTGTGCGCCAGTACCCGGTCCGGCTTGATGCCATGCTCGGCAACGATCTTCTTTACCAGCGCAATCACCGCGTCGATTTGTGCTTCCGGAAAATTGAAATAGCGGCGGCCCTGCGGCGTATTTTGATAACCCAGGTTGACAATCTCGATGCCGATCGAGGCTGCATTCAACAGCGCTTGTCCCTTCCACGAACTCACACCGGCATGAAAGGCGCGGCGGTTTTCGTCCACCAGCTGGTAGATCGTCGGCGGGTCGTCGCGCACCAGGTAGTGGCTGCTGACGCCGGCCTCTGTCAGTACTTTCAATGACGTCGGGAAATCCAGCGCGGTGTAATGCAGTATCAGGAATTGGGCGCGGCTGTCCTGGCTCACCGCCGTATAGGTGCGGTCGATGGCGGGTCCGGTGGCACAACCGGCCAGCAGGGCAAGAAAGAGGGCTGCGAGCAGTCGGTTCATGGGCAAGATCCGCGTGTCATTGTTCATGAAGTCCGCGCCATTCGTGCGGCAATGCGCGCGGCGGCAACATGCGCATCATTGGCTCGTACCTGCAAGTCAATATCGTTCGGCAACGCCGCGCGCATGCTCTGTTCAATCAGCGTATGAAGTTGCACCGCGCGTCCCGCCAGCGCCACCGGCCGCCGGCCGTAGCGCGTGATCATTGCTGCAGCAAGCCTTGCCAGTTCCACCCCCGCGCGTTGCAGGATATCGCGGGCGACAGGATCCTGGTCTGCCGCGGCCGCTACCGCGAGTGCCAGCTGGCCAATCTCGCCCCGCTCGCGTTGATAGACGAACTCCCGCGACTGCGACCAGTCGCTACCGCCGAGGCGATCAAACACCTCCACGGCCAGTGGCGATTCCCGCCATGCGCCGGGCCGGTTATCCTCTCCGCGCCAGATTTGCCGCAGCGCCTCGATGGCGATCCAGAAGCCGCCCCCGGCGTCGTCAAGGGTGACGCCGCGGCCACCGGCGCGATGGAACTCTCCCGATGCATCGATGAATGCCGCAATGCTGCCGGTGCCGGCATAGACCACATAGCCACCGCCGGGCTCGAACAAATCGAGGCAGGCGATCTCGATGTCGCTCTTCAGGGTCACGGCATCGGTATCCAGTTCGAATGCCGACGCGACAAGCGCACGGAGTTGATCGCCGCCTTCTGTGAATCCGGTCATTCCCGCACAAATACGCAGGGGCCGGCGTGCCGGCAGGATCGTGCCGGCAATGGCGGCCATCACCATGTGAATGTGCGCGCGACCGGCCTCCGTGGCCATTTGCAGTGCCGTCATGCCGGCGACACTGCCGTCGGCGACAATTTCATCGCTCTCACTCGCCAGTGCCCAGCGTGTCTGTGTGCCGCCGGCATCGATGCCGAGTCCAAGAACTGGATTTTTCATGGTGCCTTTGCCACGTCCGCCGCGGTGAAAATTGCTGGCAAGCCTTCGTTGCCGAAGCGATCGATCGGAATCACCACCATGTTGCTAACCCGTTCATCAGCACCAAACTGCAAAGTGGTGATGCGGGACTTTCCGTTGGCGGCCGACCCGGCCCGGTGAATGGTGAAATGCCAATTGTCTTGCTGCCGTTTCCAGATGGCGAATTGCCGGGCAGGGGTTTGCGCAGTATCAACGATGTCGATTGCCAGCTCGCCCTGCTTGCGCCCGGGACCCTCCCGTCTCGCGTTAAGTTTTGGCGCCGGAAGTTCGTCATTACCCAGCCACGGCATGGCAGGAGTCAACGCAGGCGTCAGATAGGCCATCAAGAGCTGATCGCCGATCCCCTGTCGATTCTCCATCAGCGCCACCATGCTGAAGTGAATATGGCCGCCGACGGATTTGCGCGTTCGCATTAACCCGATCTGATTCAAGATTTCGCCAGGCTTCCAGGATTTTGGCGTGCTGTCTATCCGGCTGGTGAACAGGCCGGGCCAGATATGGCGGCCTGACGTATTTTGTCCGATCCAGTATTCCATCAGTACGCCGAATGCCTGAGGCGTCTGGTCGATCGGCCAGTACAGTTGCGGCGCGAGGTAATCCATCCATCCTTTTTCGAGCCACAACTCCACATCGGCATAGAGTTTGTCGTACTGGCTGAAGCCGGCGATACCCGCCGGTCTCCGGTCCGGCCTGCCAAGGCCAAAGGGGCTGACGCCGAATCGTATCTCGGGTTTCTCGCGATGCACCGCGATGTGGATGCGTTCGATCAAGTCGTTGACATTTTGCCGGCGCCAGTCGACGCGGCCGAGTTTGCCGCCGGCAAGTTGATAGCGGCGCCAGGAAATCTCATCGGGAAAATCGACCTCCGGTGTATTTTCGGTGGCGGGTGCTGCCGCATTGACCGGCACCGGGTAGGGATAAAAATAGTCATCGACGTGCACGCCGTCGATATCGTAACGGCGCACCACGTCGAGGATAACGTCAACGGTCCGCTGTGAAGCTGCCGGTTCACCCGGATCCATCCACAGAAAGCCGCCGTATTCCTTGACCACCGCCGGCTGCGTTTGCGAAATGTGGGTACGGGCGAGCGCTCCCTTGGCTGATGTGTGCCGCGCACGATAAGGATTGAACCAGGCGTGAAGTTCGATTCCACGTTTGTGTGCTTCTTCAATCCACATCGCCAGCGGATCGTAGGTCGGCTCGGGCGCCTTGCCCTGTTCGCCTGTCAGGTACTCGGACCACGGCTCAAACCCCGACGGGTAGAGCGCGTCGGCGGCCGGACGTACCTGGAAAATGAGCGCGTTCAGGTTAAGCGTTTTTGCGCGCTCGACGATGCGAATGATTTCCTGCTTCTGCTGTTCGACGCTGAGCCCGCGCTTGCTCGGCCAGTCGATATTGGCCACGGTCGCAATCCAGGCGGCGCGGAATTCACGTGGAATCGGTGGCGGATTGCCGGCCCCGAGGTCCGCTGGCGACTTGGCAAGATCGGCACAGCCCACCATTAAGGCTGCAACGGATGCGACTAAGTAACTTCTAAGAGTCCCGTCGTCCCAGCGGAGGGTGAAGCGGGGAATTCGCGATGCGCAGCATCGCGCACGCTGAACCGGCTGGCCATGCAGGGCAAGCCGTGGGAGCGGACCCAGTCCGATCCAAGCTCCTGAAAATACGATTGGACTGGGTGGCCCGATATGGCCAGCCCCTCCCAGCCTCCGCTGGGACGACGGAGATTTGAGGTTTTGAGAAGTGCCGAGCACGTAGATCGCCATTTGGCGCGCCTTCGCGGCCACAAATGCCTGAAACGCCGCGCCAGTGGTTGACTTTAGACTTTCACAAACCATTTTTTCTTCCACATGAACCAGGCAATCAGGAACATCGCGAGGTTAAACAGCAGCGCAAACAGCAGCGACGAATTCACCGGCGCGACCGGCAGTGCCTGCAGCGGTGCATACAGGGCCGCTTTGAGCGATTGCGCACCACCGCCGTCCTGCGACACCTTGATGAAACCGAGCATCTTGGCAATGAATCCGGAGAACGCAAAAATGAATAGGGCATTCATGCCGTAGATGGTAAACGGCAACAGCAATCCCTGCGCGCGCTTGCGCAAGAGCAGTGAATCATTGGCATCGATCAGCCAGTAGAACGCGGCGAACGCAAGCAGCGCCCAGCCGGTCATGAAGATCGCGTATGAAACGGTCCACAGGCTTTTGTTGATCGGCATGAGGGTCGCGTCGATGATCGCGCCGATCCACAGGCAGGCGAGGCCCGCGATCACCATCCACACCGTCTTCTCGACGCGGGAAGATGCCGATAACAGCCAGCGCCCGGCAAGCACGCCGAACAGTTGTGTGCAAATCGCGGGAAGCGTGCTCACCAGTCCTTCCGGATCCCAGGTCTTCGATTGCACCCAGAGATGCCCGTCCATCAGCAGCCGGTCGACATAGGCGCCAAAGTCGCGTCCGGGTTCCAGCACGCCGGCCGCAAGGCGTCCGTCCATGTCAGTGACCGGCACAAACAGCATCAGCACCGTATAGAGGCCAAACAGGCCGGCGATCCATGCGCATTGCTGGCGCCAGTTGAAATACAGCACGATCGGCGCGGCAAAGATGGTGCACAGTGCGATGCGTTGCAGCACGCCGGGAATACGCACCGTCGAAAAATTGAAATTCGGAATCAGGTTAAGGACGAAACCGATTG
>JANNGY010000346.1:0-3092 GCA_031404095.1 Betaproteobacteria bacterium
ATCCCGATGCCGCCAAACGCAGCGGTCAAGGATGAAGATATCAAGACCCTCGTGAAATGGGTACTTGCCCTTAAGTAAGCGGTTGCAAACCAAAATAAAGCCGGTGATTCACCGGCTTTATTTTTGGGCGCGTTCCCTGACCCGCAAATTGTTTGACAATGCCTAAATTCCGTTCGCATAATTGCGCTTTTGCA
The DNA here is from genome assembly GCA_031404095.1 of Betaproteobacteria bacterium. Classification (GTDB taxonomy): domain Bacteria; phylum Pseudomonadota; class Gammaproteobacteria; order Burkholderiales; family Usitatibacteraceae; genus UKL13-2. The sequence continues at coordinate 195 of JANNGY010000346.1, forward strand.
CCCGCCGGTTCCCCGGATTTTCCACCCACTTTTTCTGGAGTGTTTCAGATGAAAATGTCCTACAAGATCATGTTTGCCGCCCTGCTGGCCGCTGGAATCACCGGTTGCAGCAAAGAAGAAGCCAAACCGGCGCCCAAGGCTGAAGTTGCCGCTGAACCGACCGTAACCGTGACCATCGCCCATGCCGGGCCTTTGACGGGTTCGATCGCGCATCTGGGCAAGGACGACGAAAACGGCGCCCGCCTCGCGGTGGATCAGGTCAATGCCAAGAAGGTGAAGATTGACGGCAAGGTACTGAACATCAAGTTCATGAGCGAGGACGACCAGGCGGACCCGAAAGTCGGTACCACGGTGGCGCAAAAGCTGGTCGACGCCAAAGTCGTCGCCGTGATCGGCCACCTGAATTCCGGGGTGACGATTCCCGCCTCCGAAATTTATAACAAGGCCGGCATCCCGGTCATTTCCGGCGCCGCCACCAACCCGACCCTGACCGAACGCGGCCTGAAGACCGTATTCCGCACCGTCGGCCGCGATGACCAGCAGGGCCCGGCATTGGCCACCTATATCGCGAATGAATTGAAAGGCAAGAAAGTCGCGCTGATCGACGACAAGACCGCCTATGGCGAAGGCCTTGCGAACGAAGTGGAAAAGACCCTCAAAGCCGGCAAGATCAACCCGATCGCCCGCGAGCGGACCACTGACAAGGAAACCGATTTCAAGGCGATTCTCACCAAGATCAAGGCCAAGAGCCCGGACGTCGTTTTCCACGGCGGCATGGATGCCACCGGCGGACCACTGCTGAAGCAGGCGCGTGAACTCGGTATCAAGGCCGTGTTTGTGTTCGGCGATGGCGCCTGCACCAGCGAGATGTCGAAACTGGCCGGCGATGCAGCGGAAGGTTTCGTCTGTTCGCAGGCCGGACTGCCATCGGAAGCGGCCAGCAAGGAATTCCTCGGCGCATTCAACGCCAAGTACGGCGAAGTCAAGCAATACGCACCGTACTTCTACGACGCGACGATGGCCATGGTCGAAGCGATGAAAAAAGCCAACTCGGTTGATCCGGCCAAGTTTGTACCGGAAGTGTTCAATGTGAGCTTTACCGGCGCGACCGGCAAGGTGGAATTCGATGCCAAGGGTGATCGCAAGGACGCCGAAATCACCATCTTCAAAATGGCCGGCGGCAAGATCGCACCGGTGTCCATCGTGAAGAATGGGGTCGCGACTGCGTTCGGCGCACCGGCCCCGGCCGCTGCACCAGCACCAGCTGTAGCCGCACCGGCAGCCGCTCCCGCCACTGACCCGGCCAAGGATGCGAAGCCGGCAGCGGCTCCGGCAGCCAAGCCTGCGGAAGCGCCAAAGAAGTAAGTTGTCGTAAGTCAAAAAAAGGCACCGTCCGTGGTGCCTTTTTTTATGCCTGACGCGAGTTTGGTGGATCTCTGTGCGGCACCTGCGTGATTGCGAAGACCGAAAATCCCCCTCAATCCTTGCAGGACGCGCGGCCCACTGCATTGGGCCGCCGTTCAGCAGGCGCACCGCATGCGGTGCGAAACCCCTGCTTCACCCCCTTTGCAAAGGGGGAAGTGCCATAAGACCGACACGAACCATCGCGAGCCGCTCCTCCCTTTTCTAAAGGGAGGTTGGGAGGGATTTTCGGTGGGTCATCCTGGTTTGACCTTGCTGTATCCCCCTCATTCCCCTTGCAGGGCGCGCCGGGCACGGCATTGCCCGGTCGTTCAGCAGGCACGTCCCATGGGACGCGAATTCCCTGCTTCACCCTTTTGCAAAGGGCGAGATGCCTGGCACTGCTTGCCCCAGTCCCCTTCAGGTAATATTCGCCGATGGACACATTCCTCCAGCAGCTGATCAACGGCCTCACCCTCGGATGTGTCTATGCCGTGGTCGCGCTCGGCTACACCATGGTTTACGGGATCATCCAGCTCATCAACTTCGCGCATGGCGAAGTGGTGATGATTGGCGCGATGGTGGCGTTCAGCGTGATTACCGCGCTGGCGGGCTCCGGGCTTCCGCCCCTCATGATCGTCCTGCTCGGCGTGCTCGCGGCGATCCCCGCCTGTGCCTTGGTGGGATACACGGTCGAGCGCGTGGCCTACCGCCCGCTACGCAACGCGCCACGCCTGGCGCCGCTGATCACCGCCATCGGCATCTCGATCATCCTGCAGCACCTGGCGCTGCTCATCTGGGGCCGCAACTTCATTTCCTTCCCGCAGATATTTCCGACGCAGACCTATCATTTCAACGATTCCGCCAACAGCGCCACCATCACCAATGTGCAGATCATCATCATGCTGATGTCGATGGCGATGATGGCCGGATTGCTATTGCTGGTGTACCGGACCCGCATCGGCATCGCCATGCGCGCCACCTCGCAGAATGCGCAGATTGCCGGACTGATGGGCATCAATATCAACAGCATCATTTCGCTGACTTTCGTGATCGGCGCCGGGCTCGGCGCGATGGCCGGCGTGATGGTGGGCTCGTACTACGGCATCGCCCACTATCAGATGGGTTTCCTGCTGGGGCTCAAGGCGTTCTCGGCGGCGGTCCTCGGCGGTATCGGCAATCTCGGCGGCGCGGTCCTCGGCGGCATCCTGATCGGCCTGATCGAAGCTTTCGGCGCCGGCTACATGGGTGATCTCACCAACGTATGTTTCCTTAACACGTGGCTGCCTGGCTTTAGCGCCATGTGCGAAGCGAATGCCAACGGCAGCCTGTTCGGCAGCAATTACAAGGATGTGTATGCCTTCATCGTGCTGATCATGGTGCTGGTGTTCCGGCCATCCGGCTTGCTGGGCGAACGGGTGGGAGACCGGGCTTAATTGCTTTGCCACAGATAAACACAGATTAACACAGATAAAGGCCACGACCGGATCAATGCAA
>JANNGY010000347.1:0-2948 GCA_031404095.1 Betaproteobacteria bacterium
GTTGTCCGACGTGATCCGCGGTTCGCTTTGCGCCGCGCGTGATCCGGTACAGACGCGCGCCGATGAGCGCGACAAGCGGAAACTGATGGCGTCATCGGCAAGCAGCGCTCGGTGCATAACACCTATTTCACGCTGCCGGTATTGTTCATCATGATCAGCAATCACTATCCGATGACCTATAGCCATCCCTGGGGCTGGGCAGTTTTGGGCGCGATCATGCTGGCCGGCGTACTGATACGGCAATTTTTTGTGTTGCGTTTGAAGGGGAAAATTGTCCCGGCGCTCATTGTGGCAGCCGTCATGCTGCTATTGGGTGCAGGCGTATTGCTGGCACCCAATGCCACCGAGAAGTCGGCTAACGTGGTGACTTTTGCCAAAGTGAAAACCGTCATCGAGCAGCGCTGCGTCACCTGTCATGCCGCGCAACCGACCTTTGCCGGCATCAGCCAGCCGCCGAAAGGGGTAATGCTCGAAGCGACGGATCAGATTGTCAGCCACGCCGCCAAGATGGCCGAAACCACCGCCAACCGCTACATGCCGATCGGCAACCTGACGCAGATGACCGACGCGGAGCGCGCGCTCATCGCCAACTGGTTCGCGCAGGGAGCAAGAGCCGAATGAAACAGGCCGCCAGTCAATCGGACAACCGAACCTCGATGAACAACGGCTACCAGGCATTTCGCGCATCCATCGTCCATTTTCTCGGTGACCCCGACGTACGCAGCGACGAAGGCAACGAAGAACGAAGCGACGGCGCGCACGAATATTTCGAAGACGGGCTGCTGGTTCTGAAAGACGGTCGCGTTCATCTTTTGGGCGATGCCGTGACACTGCTGGCGGGACTTCCGCCCGGGCTCTCGGTCGCCGATTACCGCGGCCGACTGCTCATGCCGGGATTTGTCGATGCCCATGTTCACTTTGCTCAGACCGACATCATCGCGTCCCATGGGGAACAGGTCCTCGAATGGCTGGAACGCTACACCTTCCCCGAGGAACGCCGTTTCGACAATGCGGCGCACGCGGCGGAGGTCGCGGAATTCTCAGTGAAAGAAATGCTGCGCAATGGCACCACCACCAGCATGGTGTTTGCAACGGTTCACCAATCGTCGGTCGATGCCGTTATGCGCGCCGCCGAGGCACGCGGAATGTGCATGATTGCCGGCAAGGTAATGATGGACCGGAATTGCCCTGAGAATCTGTGCGATACGGCTGAGAGCAGCTATGCCGACAGCAAGGAACTGATCGAGAGGTGGCACGGGGCAGGCAATGGGCGTCTGCGCTATGCGGTCACGCCGCGGTTTGCGCCGACTTCGAGCGAGAAGCAACTGGCGCTGGCCGGCCAACTGCTCGACGAACACCCCGGCGTGTACCTGCAAACGCACCTGGCGGAAAACAAGGGTGAATGCCAGTGGGTCCAGGACCTGTTTCCCTGGAGCAAAAGTTACCTGGACGTCTATGAGCATTTCGGACTGTTACGGCCGAGGGCTGTTTATGCCCATTGCGTCCACCTCGATAATCGCGACCGCGAACGCATGGCCAAGGCGGGCGCCGCAATGGCGTTCTGCCCGACATCGAACCTGTTTCTCGGCAGCGGCCTGTTTGACGCCGGCCTCGCGGCACGCAGCGGCGTGCGCCTTGGCATCGGCACGGACGTGGGCGGCGGCACCAGTTTCAGCATCTTGCGCACCTTGCACGAAGCCTACAAAGTGATACACCTGTCCGGCCAGAGCATGAATGCCTTCCGTGGGCTGTATCTTGCGACCCTCGGCGGGGCGCGTGCTCTTTATCTCGACGCTGAAATCGGCAACTTCGCGCCGGGAAAGTACGGCGATTTTGTGGTGTTGAATCCGGCCGCGACGCCGTTGATTGAACGGCGGATGGCAAAGGCTGAATCGCTGGCCGAACGCCTGTTCGTGCTGATGATGCTGGGGGATGAACACATGGTCGACGCGACTTATGTGAACGGAAGAAAAGTGTTTGATCGCGGCCGGGATGAATGAACTCTCGTCGCGGATCGGGTGCCATTTCAATCGCTGTTGAAACGGGCACTGATTTACTTTACGCGCCTAACCCTCGGCGAATGATTCGATTTTTCGAACTCGAGATAAAACGCCCCCAGCGCGCCGCGCCGGACTCTTACCTTGGCATCGTTCAACAAAAGATATCGGCTGGTGTCATCGGTGACTTGCCATACTTGCCCATTGGCAAGTGTGATATTGGACTTCGGTTCCCAGCCCTCGAATCGGCCGGGGATGTAGCTCTCGATCGCTTCCACGGCCACGACGCTGGCCCGGTGCTCGAGGCCAAACGTATCGGACTTCGCTGGTATCGGCGCAATCGCGGATGTTTGGGGTGGTGGCGCGGCAGGTGACGTCGCCGGCGCAGTTGCGGCCGCAGGTGTCGGCGGCGATGGACGCGCTTCTGCGGCTGCCACCGGCTTGCCAGTCGCGGCACTGGCGGCCGCCATCGGCACCACCAGCGAGTCATAGCAGGCGAGCCGTACCGTAGCGTTCACGATGCCCCGGCAGCGCTGGATACCCGCATCATCGGCCAGCGCACTGCCGGAAATGGTCAGCAGGAGAATGAGTGTTTTCGTTGATTTGTTCATGGCCAGTCGGTCGTCCATAGAGTTGAATTGACGTTGCTGATTGTACAGAAGGCGAACCCGCCGGCGTCTCGCGGGCAATCCGCGTGCGTATTGAGCCAACGAATGAACTCCAGCACTGGCGCGCCTTTCAGGGCATTGTTGCCCGGAAGAGCGCGCCGGATGGCGATCCGTACAAATGGGACATCCATTAAGCGCCGGGCAACATGTCGAGGCCAGTGGCAAGGCTTACCGGCGGCGGTTCATTGCATCGCCTGAAGCATGGCCGCCATCTTTTGATGAATCAGATTGATCCCCTTAAGCGGTCGCACCATCACTTTGAATTCCACGATGCGTCCGCTTT
>JANNGY010000348.1:0-20846 GCA_031404095.1 Betaproteobacteria bacterium
CACGGCGATGACCGCCTCGAGGCCGCCGGCGGCGCCCAGCAGGTGGCCGGTCATCGACTTGGTGGAACCTGGGGTCGCCTTTCTTTGCTTACTTTCTTTGGCGAAGCAAAGAAAGTGAGTAGCCGCCGGGCTACCCCCGGCATGGGCGCGCGAAAAAATGATAGCGGCGGCTGTCTGCGAAAGACGCTGGATTCCCGCCCCCGGCTTACTGCCTGCCGGGGCAGGCTCCGCGGGAATGACGGTATATTTTGAATGCGAAACTCCAGTATTGACGGGCCTCCCCGGCCAAAAAGCCTTGAAGACCCGCACCAAATGGCGTTCTACATACTTGAATACCGCAAAGACCACCGTCACGTCGACACCAGCCGCTTATGCGTCGAGATCGACATCAGGATGCCGAAGCCGACCAGCATCGTCAGGATCGCCGTGCCGCCATAACTGATCAGCGGCAGCGGCACACCCACCACCGGCAGGATGCCGGTGACCATGCCGACGTTGACGAAGGCGTACATGAAGAAGGTCAGCGTGATGGCGCCGGCCAGCAGGCGGGAGAACGTGGTTGGCGCGTTGACGGCGATCATCAGGCCGCGGCCGATGACGATGAGATAGAGCGTCAGCAACAGCAGGTTGCCGAGCAGGCCGAATTCCTCGCCGTAAACCGCGAGGATGAAATCGGTGGAGCGTTCGGGAATGAAATCAAGCTGTGCCTGGCTGCCGTTCAGCCAGCCTTTGCCGAGCAATCCACCTGAGCCGATGGCGATGGTGGACTGGATGATGTGGTAGCCGGCGCCAAGCGGATCCTGCATCGGATCGAGCAGGGTGAAAACCCGCTGGCGCTGGTAGTCGTGCATCATGGTCCAGGCGAAGGGCAGCGCGGCGGCGGCGGCAACGGCGGCGCTGACGATGAGCTTCCACGACAGGCCCGCGAGGAAAATGACAAAAAATCCCGACGAGAAGATCATGATTGAGGTGCCGAGGTCGGGCTGGCGCATGATGAGCCCGGCGGGCAGCATCAGCATCAGGGCGGCCACCGCGTAGTCTTTCAACGCGAGCCCTTCTTCGCGGCGGTGGAAATACCAGGCCAGCAACAGCGGCACGCCGAGCTTCATGATTTCGGAGGGCTGGATGATGATGCCGACGTACAGCCAGCGGCGGGCGCCGTTGCGAATCTCGCCGAACAGGGCCACCCCGATCAACAGCATCAGGCCGCCGATATAGATCGGAATGGCAAGGCGCATCAAAGTCTGCGGCGGGATATTGGCCACGATCCACATCGCCACCAGCGCCACCGCGAAATTGCGCAACTGGCCGAGCGAGCGGTCGAAAGTCTGGCCGCCGCTGGCCGAAAATACCACTGTCATCGACAGCGCCGCGAGCACGATCAGCGTGACCATCAGCGGCCCGTCGAGGCGGCGGGTAAGCGAATCGAATACCCGGTTAATCAGCGTCTTTAACGGCATCGCTCACCAACTTCGGCTTCTTCGGATCAGGTTGTTTTCCCAGCAGGTAGTAGTCCAGCAAGTCACGCGCAATGGGCGCGGCCGTGGTCGCGCCGAAGCCGCCGTTTTCGACCAGCACGGCGAGCGCGATGACCGGCTTGTCGGCCGGTGCGTAGGCAATGTACCAGGCGTGGTCTCGCAGCCGTTCCGCCACTTTGCTTTCGCGGTATTTCTCGCCTTTCAGGCCGAAAACCTGCGCGGTGCCGGTTTTTCCGCCACTGACATAGCCGGCGCCGGCAAACACGCGTACACCGGTTCCACCGGCGTCCCGCGTGACGCCGACCAGCGCATTCTTGATGATCGCCACGTTTTCAGGCTTGAACGGCAGCGCCTGCGGCGGCGCCTTGTCGAAGGCGCGGACCTTGCCGGTGGCTGAATCGGTCACATTCCGGACCAGGTGCGGCCGGTGTGCCACCCCGTCATTGGCAATTGCCGCAATCGCGTGCGCCAATTGCATGGGTGTGAAAGCGTTATAGCCTTGGCCGATGCCGGCTGAAATGCTGTCGCCGAGATACCACTTTCGCCCATCGGATGCGGCGCGGGCAAAGCGTTTTTCTTTCCAAGCGCGCGACGGCAGCACGCCCTCGACTTCGCCATCGATGTCGATGCTGGTTTTCTCGCCGAATCCCAGCAGGCCCAGGAAAGCCGCCGTCTTGTCGATCTCGGTTTCCGAGGCGAGCTGGTAGTAGTAGGTATCGCAGGAAACAACGATGGACTTGTGCATGTCGACCGAGCCATGCCCGCCCTCTTTGTCGTCGCGCCAGCGATGCGCCACGCCGGGGAGAGCGAAATAGCCGGGATCGCTGATTGATTGGGCGGGATTGCGTTTGCCGGATTCGAGCGCGGCCAGCGCCAGAAACGGCTTGATGGTGGAACCGGGCGGATAGGCGCCGCGCAGGCTGCGATTGAGCAGCGGCTTGTCGGGCGAATTGTTGAGCAGGTCCCAGTTGACCGGATCGATGCCATCAACAAACAGATTCGGGTCGAACCCAGGCTTGGACACCAGCGCCAGCACTTCACCATTGCGAGGATCGATGGCCACCAGGCCGCCGCGAAAATTCGCGAGTGACTGTTCGGCGACCTTCTGCAATTTGATATCAAGGGTCAACGTCAGGTTGTTGCCGGACTGCGGCGCGCTGCTGGCGAGCGAGCGGATCGGCCGGCCGCCGGCGTCGATCTCCACCTGCCGCGAGCCGGTGGTGCCATGCAGTTCGCTTTCATAGCTGCCTTCGATGCCCAGTTTGCCGATATGGTCGGTGCCCTTGTAATTGGCGGCGAGGCCGCCGGATTCTATTTTTTTCACCTCGCTATCGTTGATGCGGCCGATGTAGCCGATGGCGTGCGACGCCACTTCGCCGTGCGGGTAGTTGCGAAACAGGCGCGCCTGGATGTCGAAACCCGGAAAGCGGTAGCGATTCACCGCGAAGCGCGCGATTTCTTCATCGGTCAGACGGGTACGGATCGGCAGCGATTCAAAATTCTTGCTTTCTTCCAGCAGGCGCTTGAAGCGGCGCCGGTCGCGCGGCTGGATATCGATGACCGTGGCGAGGTCATCGAGCGCCTTGTCGAGGTTGGCGACCCGCGAGGGCATGACTTCGAGCGTGTAGGCGGAATAATTGGCCGCCAGCACTTCTCCATTGCGGTCGAGGATGAGGCCGCGGTTCGGCACCACCGGCACCACCGAGATGCGATTGGCTTCGGCGAGCGTGTGATAGTGCTCGCGTTTGATGACCTGCAGGTACACCATGCGCCCGGCCAGGATGGCAAAGGCGAGGAGGACGCAGAACCCGGCGAACAGCGCGCGGGTGCGGAAGACGGTGAGTTCCGCTTCGCGATTCTTGATGGCGGTGCCGATCATCGTGGTTCCGGATTCGCTTGGGCGTGCACCATTAGCAGCCTGTCGGACTTAAACGGAATCGGCCGAAAAAATGATCTGGCCGGTGCATATTCCCCCGCTTTTCGGCGCCAATGGAACAACCATTGGCTTGAAAATCGTGAAGTGGGGTAAGCAGGGCTTTCGCCATAAGGCGAAAACTCGCAAAATCTGCTCTCGCCCATATCATTTTTCGCCTCGATTCTTTAAGTCCGACAGGCTGCTAGCGCATCACAGTGGTGTGGGTCGGCGCCCGCCGGAAGCGCGGCAGGGTCGCCACAAAATCCATCGGCGGCCACAACACGGCAGCCAGCGCGGGTGACAGGGCCAGCAGCATGCCGGGAAATTCGCGTCCCAGCGAGAGGTTGAGCAGCACGACGATGGTCTGCGCCAGGATCAGGATCGCGCCCAGGTGTAGCGCCTGTTCCAGCAGGCTCAATTGCAGGATGCGCAGGCGCAGCAGTTGAGCGAGATAAATCGATACCACATAGACGAGCGCGTGCTGCCCGAGCAACACGCTGTCCGCCACATCCATGACCAGCCCGAAGGCGAATCCCCAGCCCTGGCCGATACGGCGCGGCTCATGCACCCCCCAGTAGAGCAAGACCAGCAGCAGAAAGTCGGGATGCGCGCGAAGCAGGGCGCCGCTCCACGGCAGCAGGTTCAGGATCAACGCGCCGACAATCGAGCCGGCGAGCAGCCGGAACGGCGCCGGGGGGCGCATTGCCTGGTGGGAGATGGGCGAAAGATCCATCACCGGGTCCCGCGACTCTCGCGGCGCCTGGCCGCGTTGCCGGACTCGCGTGCCGGGCGTTTTTCATCGGCCTTGACATCGGGCCGCGGATAATCGTGCAGTTCCTGCTGCGTCAGTACTTTAACGAAACGATACTGGTCGGTACCCGCGGACGGATTGGCGGAAATGCGGGCAAAAGGGAAAGCGGGATTCTTGTCGACCACGGTCACCAGCGCCACCGACATTCCGGCCGGATAGGTGCCGTCGATACCGGAAGTGACGAGGGCGTCGCCCACCTGAATATCGGCCCCGACCGGAATGAACGGCACGTCGATGGTGCCTTCGCGGCCGGTGCCGACGGCAATGGCGCGCACGCCATTGCGCACCACCATCACCGGCACGGCATGGTCTTTTTCAGTCGTCAGCGTGACCTCCGACGACAGCAGGCCGACGGCGGTCACCTGACCGACCACGCCCTTGCCGTCGATCACCGCGAGCCCGGCTATCAAGCCATGCGACATCCCCTTGTCGATGATCACTTTGCGGGCAAAGGGATTGCGCGCATCGCGAATGATTTCGGCGACGATGCCGCGATCGCCAAAGCGCTTGTCGGCGGCCGCGAGCGCACCGAGGTAGATCTGCTCGGCGCGAATCAACGCCGATTGCTGGCTGGCGGCGGCAAGCTCCAGCACCTCTGCCTTGAGACGGGCGTTTTCGTCGATCAGGCGCGCCTGATTGGACAGATATTCGCCGACGCGGCGCGCGACGCTGCCGGGGAAGTGCAGCGCCTGCTCGATCGGCGTGATGACTGCCGAGACCCCAAGGCGCACGAACGGCAGCGCCTGGAAACGGTGATCGGCGATCATCACGCCGATGGCAATGAGCGAAAAGAACGTCAGCCGCGCCAGCGCACTCGGGCCGCGCGCGAAGAAATTTTCCTGGTAGGCCGGCATGTCAGGGGCGCGTTGTCTCGCTGGCGCCGGCCGCGCCGAAAACGCTGCCGTCCCGCCGAGCTATCGAAACGCGACCGTGAAATACGCCGCGTTTCGATTTCGCTCCGCTAGCCACGAGGCAAACGGAGAGTTTTCTCATTACAGCTCGCTGGTGAAGACCGAACCCAGCTTGTCCATCTCTTCCAGGGCCCGCCCGGAGCCGCGCACCACGCAGGTCAGCGGATCGTCGGCGACGATGACAGGCAGGCCAGTCTCTTCCACCAGCAGACGGTCGAGGTCGCGCAACAAGGCGCCGCCCCCGGTCAGGACCATGCCTTTTTCGGCGATGTCGGCGCCGAGTTCGGGCGGGGTCTGCTCCAGCGCCGATTTCACGGCGGAGACGATGGAGTTCAGGGGCTCGGTCAAGGCTTCGAGGATTTCATTTGACGAGATGGTGAAAGAGCGCGGAATTCCTTCGGCCAAATTGCGTCCTTTGACCTCCATCTCACGCACTTCCGATCCCGGGAAGGCGGAGCCGATGGTCTTCTTGATGTTCTCGGCGGTAGCTTCACCGATCAGCATGCCGTAGTTGCGGCGGATGTAATTGATGATGGCTTCGTCGAACTTGTCGCCGCCGACCCGCACCGACGCGGAGTAAACGATGCCACCGAGCGAAATCACGCCGACTTCGGTGGTGCCGCCGCCGATATCGACCACCATCGAGCCGGTCGGCTCGGCAATCGGCAGGCCGGCGCCAATCGCCGCTGCCATTGGCTCCTCGATCAGGAATACCTGCGAGGCGCCGGCCGCGACGGCGGACTCGCGAATCGCGCGGCGCTCGACCTGGGTCGAACCGCAAGGTACGCAGATGACGATGCGCGGGCTGGGGCGATACCACTGCGCGTCATGCACCTTCTTGATGAAGAATTTCAGCATGTGCTCGGTGGTATGAAAATCGGCGATCACGCCGTCTTTCATCGGCCGGATGGCGGTGATGTTGCCGGGGGTGCGGCCCAGCATCATCTTGGCGGCGACGCCGACAGCCTGGATGGTTTTCTTTGAATTCGGTCCGGCATCCTGGCGAATCGCCACCACGGAAGGTTCATCGAGGACGATGCCTTTGCCGCGCAGATAAATCAGGGTGTTTGCGGTGCCAAGATCAATGGCGAGATCGGTGGAGAAATACTTCGGAAATAACGAAAACATGTGGCCTTTCTGAATTCTTTTGCGGTCCTGCTGCAGCGCGCCCCGGTGCGCAGAAGTCTACGGCGGCGGCTGCAAAAATTTGGCTGGTTTTGCTCGTTTTTCCTCTAGGAAAACGGGGTCAAATCGGCAGATGGCCTATAATACCGTATCGACGCACCAAAAGCATGCCAAAAACGTGTGTTTTGCGGGCACGAATTGAGGCAACTTCACGGTGAAAGCAGGCATTCCTTGCGTCGCCAGTTTGGTGATCCCGCCGTGTGGTTGTGACCGTCGTGTGACCGTCGTGTGACCATCGCCGACCAACCTGAGCCAGCCGTTTCTTCATGGAACTTCAACCCGACGATCTGAAACGCCTCGCGCGACTGGCGCGCATTGCCGTGTCCGGGGACGACGTTTTGCTGCTGCAACAGCAGCTCAATGGCATATTCGGCCTGATCGACGAATTGCAGGCGGTCGATACCCGCGGCATCGAACCCCTGGCGCATCCGCTGGACGTGCTGCTGCCGATGTCGCAGCGTTTACGCGAGGATCGCGTCACCGATTTCGACCAGCGCAGCGCCAATATGGCCAACGCTCCGGTACGGGAGAATGGACTATTCCTGGTGCCAAAGGTTCTGGAGTGAGGCCCGCATGACGTATGCAAACACCTCGCTGGCTGCGCTGCGCGCGGCACTGGACACGAAACAGGTATCCGCAGCCGAACTGGCCGAATATTTCCTGGCGCGCGCCGAACGGGCGCTGGCGCTCAATACCTACCTTCACCTCGATCGCGGGCTCACGCTGCTTCAGGCGCGTGAGGCCGATGCACGCATCGCCCGGGGAGAGGCGGGCGCGCTCACCGGCATCCCGGTCGCGCACAAGGATATTTTTGTCACCCGTGGCTGGCGCTCAACCGCGGGCTCGAAAATGCTCGCTGACTATGTGTCGCCGTTTGACGCCACCGTGGTTGAAAGGCTTGGCACGGATTTGCCGGCCGGTGCCGGCATGGTGTGCCTGGGCAAGCTCAATTGCGACGAATTCGCGATGGGTTCGTCGAACGAAAATTCCGCCTTCGGCCCGGTGAAAAATCCCTGGGACCTGCAACGTGTTCCCGGCGGCTCGTCGGGCGCCTCGGCGGCTGCGGTTGCGGCCGGATTGACGCCGGCGGCGACCGGCACCGATACCGGCGGCTCGCTACGGCAGCCCGCGGCGATGTGCGGCATTACCGCCATCAAGCCAACCTACGGCCGGGTATCGCGCTACGGCATGATCGCTTTTGCTTCCAGCCTCGACCAGGGCGGTCCGATGGCGCGAAGCGCCGAAGACTGCGCACTGCTGCTCGATGCGATGGCCGGGTTCGATGCGCGCGATTCCACCAGCCTCGACACGCCGTCGGCCCATGAATCGATCCTAGGGAAGTTTTCGTCCGCCCGCGACGCGCAGGCAGGCGCAAGCAAGCCATTGCAAGGTGTGCGCATCGGCGTGCCGCGCGAGTTCTTCGGCGAGGGCCTGTCCGCCGAAGTCGGCGAAAAGGTGCAAGCCGCGCTGACAGAATTCGAAAGACTCGGCGCTACGCGCGTCGATATCTCGTTGCCGCGAACCCGGCTGTCGATCCCGGCGTACTACGTCATCGCGCCGGCCGAGGCCTCGAGCAACCTGAGCCGCTTCGATGGCGTCCGCTACGGCCACCGTGCGCGGGACTATCGCGACCTCAACGACATGATCGAACGCTCGCGCGCCGAGGGATTCGGCGCGGAAGTGAAGCGTCGCATTTTCACCGGCGCCTATGTGCTGTCGCACGGCTACTACGACGCCTACTACCTGCAGGCGCAACGTGTACGCCGGCTGATTGGCCAGGATTTTCAGACGGCGTTCAAGTCCTGCGATTTCATCATGGGTCCGGTCGCACCGCACACCGCCTGGAAGATCGGCGAGAAGGGCAACGATCCAGTGGCGATGTACCTCGAAGACATCTTCACGCTGGGGGTGAGCCTTGCCGGGCTGCCAGGCATGTCGGTGCCATGCGGCTTTGATGGCAAACAGTTGCCGGTGGGACTGCAGATCATCGGCAATTACTTTGACGAAGGCCGCATGCTTGCGACCGCACACCGGTATCAGCAGGTGACCGACTGGCACACACGCCGGCCCGAGGGATTCGAATGAGCGCCGCGTCTGCCAACATCCCCAAGGGCTGGGAAGTCGTCATCGGTCTGGAAACGCACACCCAGCTTTCCACCGCGTCAAAAATTTTCTCCGGCTCGCCGACCACGTTTGGCGCGGAACCCAATACCCAGGCCAGCGCCATCGACCTTGCGTTGCCGGGCACCTTGCCGGTGTTGAACCGCGGCGCGGTGGAGCGCGCGATCAAGTTTGGTCTCGCGGTCGGCGGCACGATCTCGCCGCGCTCTATTTTTGCGCGCAAGAATTACTTCTATCCCGATCTGCCGAAGGGCTACCAGATCAGCCAGTACGAGTTGCCGGTGGTCGTCGGCGGCGAGGTGAGGATCGAGATTGGGGACATTGAGAAGTCTGTTCAACTCACCCGGGCCCATCTCGAGGAAGACGCCGGGAAGTCCCTGCACGAAGGCCTGGAATCGGCCGGTGTGTCCGGAATCGACCTGAATCGTGCCGGGACACCGCTGCTGGAAATTGTCACCGAGCCGTGCATGGGTTCCGCCGAGGAGGCGGTCGCCTATGCGAAAGCGCTGCACGGCATCGTCACCTGGATCGGCATCTGCGACGGCAACATGCAGGAGGGATCGTTCCGTTGCGACGCCAACGTGTCAGTTCGACGCAGCGGCGACCCCAGCCTCGGTACCCGCTGCGAAGTGAAAAACGTCAACTCGTTCCGCTTCCTGGAACGGGCGATCCAGTACGAGATTCGGCGCCAGATCGAGTTGATCGAGGACGGCGGCAAAGTTGTTCAGGAGACGCGTCTGTATGACGCCGAGCGCGACGAAACGCGCTCGATGCGGTCGAAGGAAGATGCGATGGACTATCGCTATTTTCCCGATCCGGATTTGTTGCCGCTGGAGATTTCGGCGGAGTGGATCGACGAGATCAAGAACGCGATGCCTGAATTGCCGCTGCAAAGCAGATACCGTTATATGGCAGCGAGTGCCAAGGAATATGTTGCGCTATTGCAGAAACAACTGGAAATTGATGATGACGTTGAGTTCGACGCGAAACTTACAGCGACATTGCGCAATCGGATCGAGCAGCTGAAATTGCGCGTGATAAATTTGGGTGAGCGTGAGGCGGACGCACTCTCTAGCTCCATGCCGCTGTCGCGATTCTTCGACGAAGTCATAGGAACGGGTTCAATTGATACAAAACTCGCTGCGAATTGGGTACTAGGAGATTTCTCGGCAAAATTGAATTTGCATGACCTTTCGGCAGACAAAGCTCGTATTTCGCCAGCGATCTTGCGCGCATTATTGGAGAGGATTCAAGACGGCACCATTTCCGGAAAAGCCGCCAAAGAGGTTTTCGACGACCTCTGGAACGGGGCTGCGGATGTGGATGCCATCATCGCCGCCAAAGGCCTGAAACAAGTATCCGATTCGGGTGCCATCGAAAAGATAGTCGACGACGTGATCAAAGCCAATCAGAAATCGGTCGAGGAATACCGCGCCGGCAGGGAAAAGGCGCTCAACGCCCTGTTCGGTCAGGTGATGAAAGCCAGCAACAAGACCGCCAATCCGGCGCAGGTGACGGAAATTCTCAAGCGCAAGTTGTCGGGCTAGGCGTTTTTCCGCGCGAGATTCTCGCGCATCATCGCCGCCATCGCGTGACTGTCCGGATGCGCGCTGGCGTCAAATTGTGCGATTACATTTTCCTGATCTGTTGCGGTCCGGTTTTGCGACAGCTTGAATTTCGCTTCAATTGACGTAATGCCGATCTCAAAACCGACAATCGCGCCGAGCATTTTCAACCATTGCTCTTTGCGCAAGTCTGGGTCCCACGGTTGGGCCGATTGCGCTTCGTATTGCGCGGCCAGGCGGGTGACAATCTGCCACTTGGCATCGGCATCCTCAATCCGCCGCACCGTGCCATGGACATGCACCGCGGCATAGTTCCAGGTCGGCACGCCGGGAGATTCATACCAGGTCGGCGATACGTAGCCGTGCGGACCGTGGAAAAGCGCCGTCGCGAGCATGCCGTCCTGCAGGGCGGCCGCATGGGGATTGGCGCGGGCAAGGTGGCCGATGAGCGTGCCCGATGCGCCGCGGTCCCGGTCAAGCATCAAAGGGGCATGGGAAATGTGCATTCCCCCTTCGGCCGTGGAGATCAGGGTGGCAAACCCATAATCGTCGATCAGCGCCGCGATCCGCCCGCCATCCGGTTCAGAAAAATGTGCGGGGACATACATGGTGGTCGCCCAATGAAAAAGCGCGCCGCAGCGGCGCGCTGAATTGACGGAAAGGTTTGTGTCTTAGCGGCGCGCTTCGGTGCAAGGCACGATCTTGACATTGACACCGTTGCCACCCACGTTCGGACCCCGGCAGGTATAGGAGAGGCCCAGTGAGCACTCGTAAGTCTTGCCGTCGCAGGTGGCGACACCCCTGGGCCGGCCCGGGATGATCGTCGACTGGCCGACAATCTGGGTGGGCAGGTCAGGCTTGGCGGCGATATCGCCCTTGTCGTCGAGCAACGTGCCAGCGGGCATTCCCGACTTGAGTTTTTTCCAGCGCGTCTTTTCGACATCGTAGCGCGCGCCCACTGCAATGCGGTCTGAATCCAGCTTGGCGAGCTCACGATCGAGGGCGGCGCGATCGGACTGGGCACGGTTGAAATCCTGCACCAGTTGCGGCGGGGCTTCTTTGCCCTTCGATGCTTTGCTCTTGCCGGCCTTGTAGAACTCCATTTCGTTCTGCAGCTTACCGAGTTGCTTGTCGACATCCTCATTACGCGAGGCAAGCGTCTTCTTGCGGGCATCCACCGTGGCCAGGTCCTTGTCGCGCGCCATGTCGAATTCACGTTCCGATCCGAAGGTGGAGATCAGCGCATGATCTTTCAGACGCTGTTCGGTGAGTTTCTTTTCGTGCACCTTGCGGCGTTCACTCTCTTCGTATTGCGCCCTCAGTTGTTCGGGAGTCAGCGGCGCCTCGATTTTCTTGACCACGCTGCCCTGCTTGCTCATTTCGGTAATCGCCTTGGTCGCGCATTGTGGCGGCATGGTATCACCGTAGTGGGTGATGCCTTTTTCGTCCACGCACTTGTATACCGCGTGAGCAGGCGTCACCGCAAGCGTTGCCGCCAGCGACACGAACAAAAGGGCAATTGAAGGGGTTTTCGCGCGCATTGAATTTTCTGTCTAGAGGGTGGCGCCGTATTGCCGACGATACGCCTGAATTTTTGTGAGTTTATCGCTTTCGCCCTCCCGGTGCGCGAGAAAGGCAACGATATCGTCCAAGGTGGCCACGGCAATAACGGGAACACCGTACATTTGCTTGAATTCCTGGGCGGCGGAGGCGGTACTGCCCGCCTTCGTGCCGGTTTCCTGTCGATCCAAAGCAATTAGCACGCCTGCCGGCGTTGCCCCGGCGCCACGGATCATTTCCACCGACTCCCGTTTGGAGGCGCCGTCGGTGATGACATCGTCGACGATCAGCACTTTCCCCTTGAGGGGCGCGCCGACGATCAATCCGCCTTCGCCGTGGTCCTTGGCCTCCTTGCGATTGAAGCAAAACGGCAGGTTGTGCCCCAATTCGGCAAGTGCGATCGCGGTGGCCGCGGCCAGCGTAATGCCTTTGTAGGCCGGCCCGAAAATGGTGTCGATGTCCAGGCCCGACGCCACCACCGCCTGGGCGTAGAAGCGACCGAGCGCAGCCAGCGATTCGCCGTCGCTGAACAGGCCGGAATTGAAAAAATACGGCGACAGCCTGCCCGCCTTGGTCTTGAATTCGCCAAAGCAGAGGGCGTTCCGGCGGATGGCAAATTCAACGAATTGCTGGCGAAAATCGATCTGTGCGGTCATGGAAGCATTGGGCTCAGTGGTATATCCCTCATAATCGCGGTTTCAGCCACCAAATTCAACTCGAATGAACCCATCGACGGCTGTCAAAACCGTCGTCCGGCTCATCCGCCAAAAGCCAAAAATGCGCATCATCACCGTCAATTGCAACGGCATTCGCTCGGCCACCTCCAAGGGCATGTTCACTTGGCTGAAGCGCCAGAAACCCGATGTCATCTGCCTGCAGGAGATCAAGGCCCAGGAAAGCGACGTGCCAGAGGCAGCGCGGGCGTGGAAAAAGTGGCACGCCTTCTATCACTCCGCGGACAAGAAGGGTTACGCCGGGGTGGCGCTGTATTGCAAGCGCGAACCCGACCGCGTGCAGATCGGCACCGGCATCAAGTGGATCGACGCCGAGGGCCGCTACCTGCAGACGGATTTCGGCAACCTGTCGGTCATTTCGCTTTATGTGCCGTCAGGCTCATCCTCGGAGGCGGCCCAGGCCAAGAAATTCCGTTTCATGGCGGCCTTCATGCCGTACCTTAAAAGGCTGAAAGCAAGTGGCCGCGACGTTGTTATCGTGGGCGACTGGAACATTGCCCACAAGGAAATCGACCTCAAGAACTGGAAAGGCAACAAGAAGAATTCCGGCTTCCTGCCAGAAGAGCGCGCGTGGCTGACCACGTTATTTGATGATGTCGGCTTCGTGGATGTATTCCGCCGTCTGATCCCGTTGCCGGACCAGTACACCTGGTGGTCCAATCGCGGCGCGGCCTGGGACAAGAACGTGGGCTGGCGTATCGATTACCACATCTGCACGCCCGGCATCGCCGCCACTGCGGAATACGCCCGTATCTACAAGACAGAGCGCTTCAGCGACCATGCGCCGCTGTGTATTGATTACGACTACGCGCTTTAGGCGCTGCTTTTTCTTGCCACAGATAAACACAGATGAACACAGATAAAGGCCGGGTCATCTGTGTTCATCTGTGTTTATCTGTGGCCAAGCTCTTCTCTCACTAATTCTCTCCATGATTCGTCTCACCAATTTAACCCTTGCCCGCGGGCCCAAACGCCTGTTCGAGGGCGCCAACCTTACCCTGTTCCCCGGCCATAAAGTCGGCCTGATCGGGCCGAACGGTTGCGGCAAGACCAGCCTGTTCGCCTTGTTGCGGGGGCTGCTGCATCAGGATGCGGGCGAGGTCGACATGCCGTCAAAATGGGTCATCGCCCATGTCGCGCAAGAGACGCCGCAAAGCCATCGCAATGCGCTCGACTACGCGCTCGATGGCGATACCGAATTGCGTGCCGTGGAAAACGAACTGGCGAAGGCCGAACTGGAGCACGAGTCCGGCGAGAAAATCGCGGAACTGCACGGGCATTACGACCACATCGGCGGCTACGCCTCCAAATCACGCGCCGCCGCGTTGCTTTCGGGCCTCGGCTTCAATGAGGAACAGCAATCGCGTCCGGTGGCGGAATTTTCCGGCGGCTGGCGCATGCGGCTGAATCTGGCGCAGGCGCTGATGTGCCGCTCGGACCTGCTGTTGCTCGATGAACCCACCAACCACCTCGACCTCGACGCCGTGATGTGGCTGGAAGACTGGCTCGCGGCTTATGCGGGCACGTTGCTGCTGATCACCCACGATCGCGATTTTCTCGATGCCGTCGTCAACAAGGTCATTCACGTCGACAACCAGAAACTGAACGAATACACCGGCAACTATTCCGCTTTTGAAGTCACCCGCGCCATGCAGCTGTCGGTGCAGCAGGCCGCGCACCAGAAACAGCAAAAGCAGATTGCCCACCTGCAGTCTTTCGTCAATCGCTTCAAGGCCAAGGCCACCAAGGCCAAGCAGGCGCAGAGCCGGGTAAAGACGCTGGAAAAAATGGAGCTGATCGCCGCCGCGCACGTCGATTCGCCGTTCGAGTTTTCGTTTCGCGAGCCCGAGGCCAAACCGCGCCAGCTGATTCACTTGAAGGAGGCGACGCTGGGATATGAAAATCGAGACATTTTGCAGAACGTCGAATGGCGCCTGTTCTACGGCGACAAGATCGGCCTGCTCGGGCCCAACGGCGCCGGCAAATCGACGCTGGTGAAATCGCTGGCGGGATCGCTGGCCCTTAAACGTGGCGGGCGCTACGAAGGGCAGGGACTGAAGATCGGTTATTTCGCGCAGCATCAGGTCGAGCAACTGCGGCGCGAGGAATCGTGCCTGCAGCACATGAAGCGAATCGATCCGAACGTGCGCGAGCAGGAATTCCGCAATTTTCTCGGCGGTTTCGATTTTCGCGGCGACCGGGTGATGGAGCCGATCGCGCCATTCTCGGGCGGCGAGAAAGCGCGCCTGGCATTGGCGCTGATCGTCTGGGAGAAACCAAACCTGCTGTTGCTCGACGAGCCGACCAATCACCTCGATATCGACATGCGCGAAGCGGTGGCGGAAGCCCTGCAGGATTTCGACGGCACGCTGGTGGTGGTTGCGCATGACCGGCATTTGCTGAAGGCGACCACCGACACGCTGTGGCTGGTGGCGGACGGCAAGGTGGCCGAATTCGACGGCGACCTCGATGACTACAAACAATGGGCCCGGGCTTATGCCAGCGCCCACCAGAAAGGCAAAGGCCAGCAAACACGCGCTGTTCCAGCCGAAAATAGCCAGGAAGGCGCGCCAGTGCTGGAGTCTGGCGCGGCAGGCCGCAAGGCGCAGAAACGGGCGGACGCAGAAGTCCGACGTCAAAGCTATGCTGCGAAAAAACCGTTGGAAGACCAGCGCAACAAGCTCGAAAAGGAAATGGCAGCGCTGAATCGCGAGAAGTTCGACATCGAGGCCTGGCTTGCCCAGGAAGACGCGTATGCCGAAGAAAACAAGACCACGATGCTGAATTTCCTCAAGCGCCAGGGTGAGGTCGCCGATGCGATTGCGACGCTCGAGTGGAAATGGCTCGAGGTGCAGCAGAAACTGGAAGAGATCGCGGCGTGACCTTTCGCGAGTACCTCGCGGCCCTGACCAATCGCCGTATCGGTGTGATCATGGTGCTGGGATTTGCCAGCGGCCTGCCGCTGGCATTGACCGGAGGCACGCTGCAGGCGTGGATGACCGTCGAGGGCGTCGATCTCAAGACCATCGGCATTTTCACGCTGGTGGGACTGCCGTACACCTGGAAGTTTTTGTGGGCGCCGTTCATGGACCGCTATGTGCCGCCCCTGCTGGGTCGGCGGCGCGGCTGGATCCTGTTGACGCAACTTGGCCTGATCGCTGCCATCGCCGCGATGGCGGTGACCGATGCGAAGAACGCATTGGCCAGCATGGCCTTGCTGGCACTGGCGGTGGCGTTCCTGTCGGCGTCCCAGGATATTGTCTACGACGCCTACTCGACCGATGCGGTCAAGCCCGAAGAGCGTGGCATGAGTGCGGCAGTCAAGGTGCTCGGCTATCGCATTGCCATGCTGGTATCCGGCGGCGGCGCGCTGGTACTGGCCTCGGGGGGTGATTTTTTCGGCATGACGCTGCCACAGGGCATTGGCTGGCAGAACACCTATTTCCTGATGGCCGGGTTGATGCTGATCGGCGTGATGGCCACCCTGTTCGCACCGGAACCGTTGCAGCAGGTGGTGCCGCCACGATCGCTGGACGAAGCCGTGGTCGAGCCGCTGAAGGAATTTTTCAGCCGTCACGGCGCATGGCTGCTGTTGCTGCTGATCGTGCTCTACAAACTGGGCGATGCCTTCGCCGGCGCGTTGTCCACTTCGTTCCTGATTCGCGGCGCCGGTTTCAGCCCGGCGGAAGTGGGTGCGGTCAACAAGGGCATGGGGCTCGCGGCGACCATCGTCGGCGTGCTGATCGGTGGAGCGCTGATGGTGAAACTGGGCCTGTATCGCTCACTGCTGGTGTTCGGCGTGTTGCAGGCGTTGTCCAACCTGATGTTCATGTGGGTGGCGGTGGCCGGCAAAACCTATTCCGTCATGGTGGCTGCCGTGGCGGTCGAGAATATTTGCGGCGGCATGGGCACCACGGCATTCGTCGCGCTGCTGATGTCGCTATGCGATGCGCGTTTTACGGCCACCCAGTTTGCGCTGCTATCCGCGTTGGCCGTCGTCGGGCGCGTTTATATCGGCCCGGCAGCCGGTTACCTCACTGACCCAAAGGAATTCGGCATGGCCTGGGCGCCGTTTTTCTTTATCACCTTCCTGACTGCACTGCCGGGACTGGCGATGCTGGTGGGAATGCGAGGGCTAATTGAGCCGCTTGGGCAGACGGCGGCAAAAGGCGCCGACGGCTGAAAGGCACGTACTACCGGCTAAAGCGGTACAGCGCCAATGTCCCCAGCAAATTCGGCAGGACCGGCTGCTCGCGATCGTGGTTCATCACCAGCCGGCTCAGTACGCGCAATTTTTTCCGCGCGCAGAAGGCATCGAAATCCGCCACCGTGCACATATGCACGTTGGGGGTGTCGTACCACTGGTAGGGCAGGTTGTCGGAGACCGGCATGCGGCCGTTGAGGATCTGCCAGCGGTGCCTCCAGTAGCCGAAATTGGGAAAGGTGACGATGGCCTCGCGGCCGACGCGCAGCATTTCGTCGATGACCGCTTCGGTGCGCTTCATCGCCTGCAGGGTCTGGGAAAGGATCACGTAGTCGAACGCGCCGTCCTCAATCTCCTTGAGGCCGGATTCGAGATTGGACTGGATCACGTTCACGCCATTGGCGACGCATTGCAGGATACCGGCGTCGTCATTCTCGATGCCGTAACCAGTGATATTGCGCGTTTCCTGCAAGTTCACCAGTAGCGAACCGTCGCCGCAGCCGAGGTCGAGCACCGAGGTGCCGGGCTCGATCCAGTGGGAGATGGCTTCGAAGTCTTTGCGGGTGATCATGATTTCATTGCCTGTTCCAGCGCGACGACCGCAAATCCCCCGCTCGCTGATGGCTCGCGCCCCCTTTGCAAAGGGGGCAGGAGAGAGCGTCGCGAACGACGGGGGATTTGCGATGGTTCATATTGCGGCCCTCGCCAGAAAAGCCCTCACCACCCCGAGATACTGCGGATCATCGAGCAGGAAGGCGTCATGCCCATGCGGCGCCTGGATTTCCGCGTATGTCACGTTCTTTTTTTCATGCAGCAAGGCTTTCACAATTTCGCGTGAGCGCGCGGGCGAAAACCGCCAGTCGGTGGTGAACGAAATCACCAGGAATTTCGCGCTGGCGGGTGCCAGCGCCTTGGCAAGATCGCCGCCGTGCGCCAGCGCCGGGTCGAAGTAATCCAGCGCCTTGGTGACGCGAAGATAGGTGTTGGCGTCGTAGTACTCGGAAAACTTCTCGCCCTGGTAGCGCAGGTAGGACTCGATCTGGAATTCCGGCTCGAACGAGAACTTGAGCCCCTCGCGCAGGCCGCGGCCAAATTTGCTCTCCATCTGGTCGTCGGAAATATAGGTGATGTGGCCGATCATGCGCGCGACGGTGAGGCCGCTCTTTGGCTTGACGTGCTGCTCGCCGAATGCACCGCCATGGAATTGCGGATCGGTCATGATGGCCTGGCGTGCGACTTCGTTGAAAGCGATGTTTTGCGCCGACAGATTCGGCGCCGCCGCGATCACCAGAGCATGCGCCACCCGATCCGGATAGCGGTAAGCCCAGCACATCGCCTGCATGCCACCGAGCGAGCCGCCCATCACGGCGGCCAGCTTGTGTATGCCGAGTTTCTCAATCAGCCGCAGGTGCGAATCGACCCAGTCTTCCACCGTGACCAGCGGGAAATCCGCGCCGTACTGCCGGCTGGTGTCAGGGTTGATCGACAGCGGACCAGTTGAGCCGAAGCAGGAGCCGAGGTTGTTGACGCCGATGACAAAGAAGCGCTCGGTATCGACCGGCTTGCCGGGGCCGACCATGTTGTCCCACCAGCCGAGGTTGTCGGGTTCGTTTGCATAAGTGCCGGCGACATGGTGTGAGGCATTTAGCGCGTGACAGATCAGGATGGCGTTGGATTTGTCGGTATTCAGGGTGCCGTAGGTTTCAAAGGCGAGGTCGTATGCGCGCAAGGTCGCGCCGCTGGTCAATGGCAGCGGTTCGGCGAAATGCGCGGACTGTGGTGATGCAATCATTGAATTGAAACCAGACGAACAAACAAAAAGGCCCGACAGCTTCTGCTATCGGGCCCTCTGGATTCAGATAGCCGCTTTAGCCGGATTTATTGGCGGCCTTTTACGGCCCCCGCGCCCGCAAGCTGATCGTCAAATCGGCGCAGAACCAAAGTTACGCGAAGCGGCGGTTGATGTCAAACGCCCACCTTGATCAAATTTGCACGCTAGCGGCTGCCGCGAACCCCGCATCCGCGCAATATCAATCGCACCAGTTGCTCGGTGGCGTGATCGAGTTCCGCGCGCGTGAGGCGCGACTTGCCGAGCACCGCACAGACCTGCGGCTGAAAATCGGCGTAGGTCTGGGTGGCGGCCCAGATGGTGAAGAACAGGTGGCGGGCATCGATGCGATCCATCAGTCCTTTGTGTGCCCAGTGGTCGATGACACGTGACTTCTCATCGACCAGCGCCTTGAGTTCGGTGCGCAGGTAGCTGCCGATGTGCGGCGCGCCGTGCAACATCTCGTTGGCGAATACGCGTGAGGCATCACGATGTGTCGCCGTCAGGCGCATCTTGGCGCGAATGTAATCTGCCAGCGCCTTGGCCGGGTCGGCGTCGATGCGGATGCCGTCGGTTTCGGCCAGCCACAGGGTCAGCGTGTGATCCAGCACCGCCCGGTAGAGGGCAGCCTTGGTGCGGAAATAGTAGTGGAGATTGGCCTTTGGCAGTCCGGCCAGTTCGGCGATCTCGGCCATGGTGGCGCCGGAAAAGCCGGCACGGGCAAACACCGCCTCGGCCGCGCCAAGAATATCGGTGACCGCTGCGTTCCTGATGTGCTCCTTGCGCCGCAGCGCAACGGGCGCGCCTGCCATGGTCGCTTCCACCTCAGCGCGTCCCAAAGATTCGGTCACCCGCGTCTCCCAGTCCCGGCACGATGTAGCCGTGCTCATTGAGCTTCTGATCAAGTGCGGCGGTGGTGATGGCGACATCCGGGTGGTGATCCAGCAGATTCCTGACTCCTTCGGGTGCCGCCAGCAGGCAGACGAATTTCAGGCTGGTCACGCCATACTCTTTCAGGCGATTGAGCGCGGCCACGGCCGAGTTGCCGGTCGCGAGCATTGGATCGACGACGATCACCATGCGGTCGGCGATATCATCCGGCACCTTGAAGTAGTACTCGACCGGTTCCAGCGTTTCCGGCGCGCGGTACAAGCCGATATGGCCCACGCGCGCGGCGGGCAGCAATTCCAGCATGCCATCGAGCATGCCATTGCCGGCGCGCATGATCGACACGATGCACTGCTTTTTGCCGCTGATCACCGGTGACTCGATTTCTGACATCGGCGTAAAGATGCGGATGTTTTCAGTCGGCAAGTCGCGCGTCACTTCGTAAGCCAGCATCTGGCTGATTTCCTTCACCAGCCGGCGGAATCCCGCGGTGGAGGTTTCCTCGCGGCGCAGGAACGTCAGCTTGTGCTGTAACAGCGGATGCTTGACGACGTGCAGGTTCGGGAAATCGGGATGCATCGGGTTCTCCTGGTTGTTCTGCCGGACGCGTTCAGAAAACGGTGCCGTCGCTATCGATATGCACCGGCGGCGCGCCGCCGGGGCGCAACTCGGCGGCAATCCTGCGTCCCGCCGCCCAGGTGCCGCCTTCAAGTACCCGCGCCAGCGGAAACTGCGCTGCCGTCAGTCCAAGCGCGCCGCGCACCTGGACAGCGAGCTGATCCAATCCGCACACCGTGAGCGCGCGCCATTCTACGACGGCCGGCTCGCTGACCTGCAGTGGCCGCGTATGAAAGGTGGGGTCGCGTGCTTCAATCACCTTCAGGTCCAGCAGCAATCCGCCGTTGCGATATTCCGGCAAGCCAGTGAGGCCATCGAGCCCCGACACCACCAAGCCGGCTTCCTCCAGGGGTTCGAGCAACGAATAGGTGAGCCACTGCGAGAGTTTGTGAAATGGCACCCGTCCGCCCTCGGCGGCGGGATGCGGCCAGCAGTCGCCCAGAGAAATACCGTCGAGCAGCATTCGCTCCGGCCACATCGGCCCCAGTGCTTTTAACATCGTGGCGAGGATGAAACCGGCATCAATCTGGTTGCCGTCGGCGTGCAACTTCAGGTAGTCGAACAAATTGCCCAGCCGTGCCGGCGCACCGAACACGGCGGGCGTGGCCGCGGCAATATCACCCAGGCGCGACAGCAGCGCCGCGCGCCCGTCCAGCCCCACCAACGGATTACCCGCACTGACCTGAAACGCGCGCGCGATGTCGTCCGCGCGAATGCGTGACAACGCCACCGCGTCACTGCGCAACGGCTGTGCGCGATCACTGGACAAGGCGCCTGCAACAAACAGGGCCAGGCTGGCAACGCCGAGGCCCTCGGAGCGCGCCAGTGTCTGCCCGGTTGCAGCGTCATCGAATCGCCAGTCCGGCCCGGCCCCGGCATCGAGCAGCACGCTGGGAATGACGAGGTCAATGCGGACGCGCGCCCGCTCTTCCTGCCGCGCCGCGCCATCCAGTCCATGTGCGCGGCAAACCGCTCCCCAGCGATCGATGCTTCCGGCTTCGAAGTGGCGCCAGCGGCTGTGATAGGGG
>JANNGY010000349.1:0-5801 GCA_031404095.1 Betaproteobacteria bacterium
TACGAAACATTTGGCGCGGCGCCAAACGACCTGCCGGCCAATGACCATCTCGACTGGCTTGAGTCCGAAGCTATTCACATCATGCGCGAAGTGGTCGCCGAGACATTGAATCCGGCGTTGCTGTTCTCCGGCGGCAAGGACTCCATCGTCATGCTGCGCCTCGCCGAGAAAGCCTTCCGCCCCGACCGCTTTCCGTTTCCACTGCTGCACATCGATACGGGGCACAATTTTCCGGAAGTGATTGCTTTCCGCGACCGCCGCGCGGCGGAGCTGGGCGAAAAACTGATCGTGCGTTCGGTGCAGGCATCGATCGATGCCGGCCGCGTGGTGCTGCGCCGTCCAGACGAAAGCCGCAATGTCTACCAGACCGCGACCCTGCTCGACGCCATCAGGGAATTCGAATTCGATGCGCTGTTCGGCGGCGCCCGCCGCGACGAGGAAAAGGCCCGCGCCAAGGAACGAATCCTCTCGCACCGTGACGAATTCGGCCAGTGGGACCCGAAAAACCAGCGCCCCGAATTATGGGACCTGTACAACGCGCGCCTGCACAAGGGCGAGCATTTCCGCGCCTTCCCGATTTCCAACTGGACCGAGTTCGACGTGTGGCAATACATCGCCCGCGAAAAACTGGCGGTGCCGGGCATCTACTTCGCGCATGACCGGCTAGTGGTGGTGCGCAACGGCCTGCTCGCGCCGATCACCGATATCACTCCGCCGCGCGCAGGCGAGACAGCGGTGACGCGAACGGTGCGTTTTCGCACCGTCGGCGATATCACCTGCACCTGCCCGGTACTGTCGGATGCGGCAACGGTTGAGGAGATTCTGGTCGAGACGGCGATCACCCGCATCACGGAGCGCGGCGCCACACGCATGGATGACCAGACGTCGGATGCGTCGATGGAATTGAGGAAGAAGGAAGGCTACTTCTAAACCCGTCGTCTCCGCGCAGACGGGGCGTAACTAGAGGATTGTTGAAAATCGAGATGCTCATTCTTGTCGTGCTCACTGACTTGCATTTCCCCCTTTGCAAAAGGGGGACTGAGGGGGATTTGCGGTCGACACGGTCCTGCAAGTGCCGAAAATCCCCCTCAGTCCCCCTTCGTCGAAGGGGGAAGCGCTTAGCAATGTGCACGACAAGAATGAGCATCTCGCTTTTCAACAAAACCCTGGCATCCCCAGTGTGCCGGCCAGACGAAATGAAATAACGAGAAACTTATGGCCACCGTAGACACCCTCCGCTTCACCACCGCCGGCTCCGTCGATGACGGCAAGAGCACGCTCATCGGCCGCCTGTTGTACGACACCAAGTCGATCCTCGAAGACCAGTTGCTTTCGATAGAGAACACCACCGCCAAACGAGGCGGTCATGTTGGAAAACTCGGCGTCGACCTCTCATTGCTCACCGATGGCCTCACCGCCGAGCGTGAACAGGGCATCACCATCGACGTCGCCTACCGCTACTTCGCCACGCAGAAGCGCCGCTTCATCATCGCTGATACCCCTGGCCACGAGCAGTACACCCGCAACATGGTCACCGGTGCTTCCACCGCCGACCTGTCGCTGATCCTGGTCGATGCCGGCAAGGGCCTGCAGACGCAGTCGCGCCGCCACGCCATCATCGCCTCGCTGCTCGGCATTCCACATGTCGTGGTGGTGGTGAACAAAATGGACCTCACCGACTATTCGCAGGAGGTATTCAATAAAATCCGCGAGGAATTCATCGCCTTTGCCCGCACCCTGGACTTCGCCGAGATCGACTTCATTCCGGTGTCCGCGCTGGAGGGCGACATGGTGGTGGATCGCGGCAATCAACTGGACTGGTACCAGGGGCCCACGCTGCTCGAACTGCTGGAAACCACCCAGGCTGCCAAGAATGCCGCCGGCGATTTTCGCTTTCCGGTTCAACTGGTCGCAAAGGCAAAACTTGGGACAAATGACAATTCGCGTGCCGAATACCGGGGCTATATGGGCCGCATTGAATCCGGCCGCGTCTCGGTCGGTGACCGCATCGCCGTGCTGCCGTCCGGCCTCGCGGCCAGGGTGCGGGATATCGTCACATTGGATGGCAGCCTGGCCACCGCCGCCGCGCCGCAGTCCGTCACACTGCTGCTTGACACGCAGATCGACATTTCGCGCGGCGACATGTTCGCGCACGCCGGCGCCCTGCCGACCGTCACCAGACAAATCACCGCCAACCTGTCGTGGATGTCCGCGCAGCCACTGGAGTTGAGCCGTCGCTATCTCATCAAGCACACCACGCAGACGGTGCGCGTATTGCTTGAAGGAATCGACTTCCGGCTGAACGTCAATTCGCTCGCGCGCGAGACCGGCATCACCACATTCAAGCTGAACGACATCGGCCGGGTGCGCCTGAAAACGCTGCGCCCGCTGATGGTCGATTCCTATCGTGCAAATCGCGCCACGGGTTGCTTCATCCTGATCGACGAAGTCACCCACCAGACGGTGGCGGCAGGGATGATCCTCGGGGACAACGCCGACGGCGCGTGTCCGGCAGCCTGAAACCGCCCGCGCGCCAAGCCCACGGAAACACCCAAAAATCCTGTCTTTCCCGCGAACGCGGGAATCCAATTTTCGTAATACATCGATTCGAGTTGAAAAATGGATCCCCGCGCGGGCGACTGCCCGGTCTATCCTGAGCCCGTCGAAGGGCGGGGATGACACATTTTAGAGTTTTCGAGAAGTGCCCCCGCTCAACCTCCAACACTGGCGCCGCTTTCCAGCCATTTTGCCGCCGGAAGCCGCGCCGGTACTTGAGTTTCAAATTCATTTGGCGGCACAGCAACACATAGCAGCCGTACTAGCAGTCATGCTTGCCAAAACCATAAAACTGTATGAATATACAGCTATGGAATCGTTGTCTTCGAGCGCTGCCGCGCCATCCCCCCTCTTCTCGCATCCCCGCGTCTTTCGCCTGGGCGATTGGGGGCGTGGCGGCCTGGCGCACAGCGGCGAGGAGATTCGCAGTGGCTTCGATGCGCTCGACCATGAACTGGCCGGGGGCGGATGGGCCAGGCCGGGAATCACGGAAATCCTCAGCGATCACACCGGCATCGGCGAACTGTCGCTGCTGATGAAGGGATTGGGCTCGAAAACGAATGCATCGCGCCCGGGCGATGCGCTGCACCTGATGTGGGTGATGCCACACATCCAGGCATGGATACCCTACGCGCCAGCGCTTTCTCAATGCGGCATCGATCTGCAGCACCTGGCCATCGTGCGCACCCGCAGCACCGGCGAGGCACTGTGGGCCGCCGAGCAGGGACTGAAAAGCGGCGCCTGCCGGGCGGTGCTGCTGCGCTTGAGCGAGGCCTTTGTGAATCCGCTGTCGCTGCGGCGGCTGAATCAGGCGGCAATGGCCGGCAACAGCCTCCTGTGGCTGATGCGCCCGCTGCAAGCCGCGCAGTCGCCCTCGCCCGCCGCAACGCGGATTATCCTGACGCCGCAAGCCTCCGGCGCGCTCGCGCTCGATTTGCTGAAACGCCGCGGCCTGCCGGCAGGCAAATCAATTCGCCTCGACCCGCGCTCGCTCGCCTGCCTCACGCGCGAGCCTCAACGTGTGCGTGTGCGTGTGCGGGTGCGCGCGCCGGCGAAGACATCATCGATCGGCTGGCTGGATCGGGTTCTCGGCAGCAGCATACTGACCACTGAAGAAAATCCGGCCAGCGTGCGCGAACGATCATTCAGCCGCGAACGCGGGTAGGCCATGGTCCACGCATATGCGATCAGTCATTCAAATTCCCAATCAAAATAATTGTCATCCTGAGTGCAACGAAGGATCTGGTCGCGAGCAGATCCTTCGTTGCACTCAGGATGACATTGTTTTATTGACTTGGAATTAGGTGAAGTGCCGTGCTGTGGATTTCCGTTTACCTGCCCGAATTGTCCCTGCAATCGCATGCGCGCGGCGCGCTGGGCCACCTGCAGCAGGTGCCGCTGGTGATCAGCGACGGCGTGGCCTCGCGCCCCCATGTGCACGCCGCCAACGCCTGCGCGCGCGAAGCCGGGATTGCCACCCGGATGCCGGTGGCGGCGGCGCAGGCGCGTGCCGCGCAATTGCTGGTGGTGCCACGCGAGCCGGCAAAAGAACAGCAAACCCTTCAGGACCTCGCCACCTGGCTCTCGCAATTCACGCCCATGGTCTGCCTGGAAAAATCGGGCGCCTCGCTGGAAATTTCATCCAGCCTGCGTTTGTTCGGCGGCATCGCCCTGCTCGCCGGCCGCATCCGCGCCGGCATGCCGTCGCTGGGATGGCGCGCGGCCCTCGGCATCGCCCCCACGCCGCTAGCCGCCTGCCTGCTGGCACGCAGTTTCCATCATGCAACGCATGACATGAGCGGCATCCGCATGTGCCGGGAGCCGGGGCAATTGCGCGAACGGCTGGCGGATATTCCGCTGGCATTGTTCGATTGGCCGCACGACATCGTGCAACCGCTCTCCGCCCTGGGGCTCACGCGGGTGAAGGACCTGCTCTCGCAGCCGCGCGCCGGACTGAGGAGGCGTTTCGGCGACCGGGTGCTGGACGATCTCGACCGCGCGCTCGGCGATGCGCCCGACCCGCGCGAGCCGCATCGCGTGCCGGAGGAATTTTCCGCTTCCACCGACCTGCTGTTCGACCTCATCGATGCCGAGCGCCTGCTCATCCCGGTCAACATGCTGCTCGTCCAGATGGAAGGCTTCCTGCGCGCGCGCGGCGCGGCGGCCAATGAAATCACGCTCGACCTGAAACACAACCGCAGCCTGAAGACGCATCACCAATTCGGCGCGCGCCATCCCTTGCGCAACGCCGGAGAGTGGCTGCGGCTGATACGCGAACGCCTGACCGCGCAGCCGTTCCCCGAAGCGGTGACCGCGCTGAAACTTTCCGCGCCGCGATTGGTTGCCTATGAAGAACGGAATGAAAGCTGGCTGCCGACGCCGGATGTCCACCAGGAAAAATGGCAGGCGCTGATCGAACGCGTCGCCTCGCGGCTGGGAAACCAGAGCGTGTTCGGCATCCGGGAACACAGCGACCATCGCCCGGAATATGCATGGCAGCCGGATCCCGACCGGCAGAAAACAGCGCGCATGCCGCCAGCCAATCCCGACAAGCCGCGCCCGCTATTGCTGCTGACCGAGCCGCGCGCGCTGGTCAGCCTCGACGGCGCCCCGCAGCACCACGGCGCGCTCGTGCTGCTGGCCGGGCCAGAGCGCATCGAAACCGGCTGGTGGGATGGCCGCCCCGTGGCACGTGATTATTTCGTCGCAAAAAATCCGCAGCAGGAGATTTGCTGGATCTTTCGCGATTACCGGCTGGGAAAAAAATGGTATTTGCATGGGTATTTTTCGTAGTAGGTATTGCCGTTCAACTGTCTACGCTTTGCTGTCATTTTTTGCGACCGAAAATCCCTCCCAACCTCCCTTTAAAAAGGGAGGGGGCCTCATTTTGAGGCATCGCCCTTATCTTGGCACTTACTACTTTTGAAAGCAGGAATTGCCGCTTGAAAAGTGCCCGCCAATACCGGGCACTCCTCCCTTTTTAAAGGGAGGCCGGGAGGGATTTTCGGTGGTCAAAACTATCGCAAAACAATATTAAGGAGCTACGCCATGCCCCTGAACTACCGCCCCGACCTCAAACAAAACGCCCGGGCCCTGCGCACCAACATGACCGACGCCGAACAGCTGCTCTGGTTCCACCTGCGGCGAAAACAAATTCTTGGCACGAATACAAACGCACCATGACCATGGCGGCGCACCTCGGTGTCCGCTGGGTGCGCCCCGTGTCAGGCCGGGCGAAAGGCGCC
>JANNGY010000350.1:0-9371 GCA_031404095.1 Betaproteobacteria bacterium
GGTCAGTCGAACGAAAAATCGCTCGCCCATCGACCCTCGGAAACCGCTGCATCGGTTTCCGGTTCGGACGGGCGCGGCGCATGCGCCGCGAAACCCCCGCCTCACCCCGTCGAACGCGACCCCATGAAATATGCAGGCTAGTTCTCGAATCTCGCCCCGAACGCCTCGGCGTAGGCGCTCTCGCCATACTCGAAATGCGCGTCCGGCGTCTCGCCCAGATAGGTTGCCTGGACCGTGACCTTCACGTAGCGGTCGAGCTTTTGCCAGATCGCGTAGGTGAGGGTGCGAGCGATGTCTGCCGGGCGCTCGCCGGCGCGGATCTCATGTTCGGCGGACAGCGTGATGGCCATCGCATCGCCGACGCGCACACGCTCAACTGCCTGGGGTTTCGCCCAGTGGGCCGTGAAAACTTCCACCACCGGCGGAACTTCGCGTGGAAGAAGCGGCGACGCGCTCACATCCAGCCGGAAAAGGTTTCCAGCTTTGGCGAATTGCACGCGGATGGGCGTATTCATGGGCTTACGTTAATGGAACTATCGAAGCCGCGCAATGCTAGGCAAACGGCAAAGATTGGATTAGCATCATTCGTTCACCGGCGGGCGAGGACCGGAAGGGGCAAAAAAGAAGGGGCAGCCTGAGCTGCCCCTTACTATTTTTGCCGATCCGCTCTTTCTTGAATCAGAAAAATCCCGGGTCGCCCGCCACGGGCGCGCAAGGGTTACAGGGATAAATGCCGGGGCCGCATTGCGGCCAGTCGATCACTTGCCTTCGATCTTGGCCTTGCTCTTCAGATCCTGAACGAGGCGCGAAACCTGTTCCTGTTGCGCGCGCTGGCGGAGATTGTCCTTCACTTCGTCATACGTCGGCACTTTCATGGCGCGCGAATCATCGAGGCGAATCACGTGATAGCCGAACGGCGTCTTGACCGGTACATCGGTAGTCTGGCCCTTTTGCAGCGCCTTCATGGCATTGCCGAATTCAGGCACGTAACGGCCGGCCGGACCCCAGTCCAGGTCGCCGCCATTGTCTTTCGAACCGGTGTCCTTCGATTTTTCCTTGGCCAGTTTCTCAAAGGATTCGCCACGCTTGAGTGACGCGATGATCGCCTTGGCGTCGTCTTCCTTGTCGACCAGGATATGGCGCGCCTTGTATTCCTTGTCGCCCATTTGCGCGACGAATTGCTCGTAATTTGACTTGAGCTGTGCGTCGGTGACCGGATTGGCTTTGACGAAGTCGTCGAAGTAGGCGCGGATCAGCACGGCCTGGCGTGCCATGTCCATCTGTGCGGAAATCGTCGCATCCTTGTCGAGGCCTTTCTTCTTCGCGGCCTGGGCCAGCACTTCTCGGCTGATCAATTCTTCGCGGATGGCATTGGCGACGTCGGGCGATTGCGCCTGGCCGCTGGCTTCGCGTTCCTTGTTCATGGCGTCGAAATGCGACTGCGGAATGACCACGCCGTTGACGCTGATCCTGCCTTCAGCCTTGGCGGGCTTGGCTTTGGCGGCTTTCTCGCCCTTTTCGGCGGTTTGTGCCATCACGGCGGGCGCCGCAATCGCGACGGCAAGTGCGACTACCAGGGATTTCATTTTGAGTTGCATGAGTCTTCCTTCATTCAGTGTGGTAATTGAAAACAAAAGCAGTGCATTCTGCCGTATTTGATGAAACTGGTGAAAACGAACTTCCAATGCAGGCCAATTCCTTCAAGTCCGGCTGACGGTTATTGCGCACGCGCATCGATCTTGAGCGCGTGAATGCGGGTTTGCATCAGGTCGCCGAGCAGGCCGTAAATCATGCGGTGGCGGGCCACCGGTGACTGGCCGGTAAATGCGGGCGAAACAATGGTGAGTTCGAAATGTGTGCCGTCGTGCGAACCGGTGCGCGCGGCATGGTCGCGCGCACCGGCATGGCCGGCGTGCGACGACGAGTCGTCGATGATTTCCAGCGTCACCGGGCACAAAGGCGCCAAGCGTTCGCGGATCATTGTTTGAACGTCCATGCGTGCATGAATGCCGGTTACGACGGCAATACTTTCTTGAAAGGCTTGACCGTGACGCGTGAAAACACGCCGGCGGTGCAATAGGGATCTTCCGCGGACCAGGCAATCGCCGCCTCGCGCGATGCAAATTCGGCAACGATCAGCGAGCCCGAAAATCCCGCGGGACCCGGATCCTCGCTGTCAATTGCGGGGTGCGGGCCGGCAAGGATCAGTCGTCCGTCCGCCTGCAGGGCCTTGAGGCGCTCGACGTGCGCCGGCCGGCAGGCGAGGCGTTTTTCCAATGCGCCCGGCATTTCCTCGCAAATGATCGCGTACAACATCAACTCTCCTCGGCCTTGGTGACGGGCGGCGCCGGTTCATCCGGAAGAAATCGTGCCAGCCAGAATGCCTGGGCAAAGACGAACACCAGGCTCAAGGCCGTGCCGCCGAAGACCTTCACCTTGACCCATGCGTCGAGTGAGAGTGTCATGGCAAAGTATTGGTTCAATCCCGCCAGGAGCAGGAAGAAGCCACCCCATGAAAAAGAAAGTTTTTGCCACACGTCGGCAGGCAATTCGATTTCGTTGCCGAGGATCGATTTCAGCGGATTTTTGCCCAGCGCGGCGGCACCGACGATGAGCAGGCCCATCAGGCCGTAGAACAGGGTCCACTTGATCTTGATGTAGAACTCGTCCTGCAGCAGGATGGTGGCCGCCCCGAAGATGAGGATAAAGCCGAGCGCGATCCATTGCACCGGCTTGACCTTTTCCTTGCGCACCAGGCACCAGACGATCTGGGCGATGGCAGCCGCAATGGCCACCCCGGTCGCGACATAAATATCGGCGAGCTTGTAGGCGGCGAAAAACAGGATGACCGGCAGGAAATCGAAAAGCAGCTTCATGAATTGCGGACGAAAAGTGCGAAAGGCATGGCAAGAGAGGTGGAAAATCAATAACTTGCTATTTTCGCATGTTCAGGGCGGGCGCACAAATCTGATTGCCGGATGCGCTGGAACTGCCCGGGGGACGCGATTCGCGGCGTGACCGAGTATTAGTGGACGCGCGCCCAACGCGCGCATTCCGCCTCGATCAGCGAACGCGTCTCCGCCGGGAATCCCGGTTGGGATGCCAACGCGGTCGCTTCCTCATAAAATCCGCGGCATTCGTCCGGTAGATGGGTATTCAGGGTATCGAAGGCAAAGCGCATCATCGCGGGGTCGCCGGTGCGAATCGCCGTAATGGCGAGATTGAGATTCAGCAATCGCCAAGCCCGTTCCGGGTTGGAGCGCTCCAGGTCCGCCTTCAGCATTGGCGCCAGGTGCGCGACAAAGCCCTGCATCATCGCGAAAACCGCCGCTGTCGCCTGGCGAGTTTCGGCGCGATTGGACTGCGCCGCCAGCGCGTTTACGATCGGTTCCGCCGCTCGAAAGGGCACATGGTGACGCATCGCCCAATAGCCGATGGCGAGTTGCAGCGCCTGGAGGGATTCACGTTTGTCGGCCTGCGCCAACCGGTCAAGCCATGCATCCAGTGCGGCCAGGCTGCGCAATGACTCATCGACCGCGCCGGCGGCATCCGCCATGGGCAGATCGCCGTCGGTCCCGAATTGTGCATCGAGGCTTTGCATTAATGACAGAAAGTCGCGAACGACGGCGATCAGGCCGGGCGTCTCGATGGCCGCGGCCGAACCGCCACCACGCTGGCGGCATGTCTCGCTGACCGCGCTGGCGAGAGCGTCAAATCGATCGCGCAACCGGGCATGATCGGCGGGTTCCGTGGTGGCAGCATTGCTGAGTTGCCAGCGAATGGGTTTGATGGTTGTTTTGTGTTCTGGCATGTTGTTTGTACGAGGGGCGCGTGGCCGGTAAGCACGGTTTGTTATGATGACCGGTTACCCCATCGTTGAATGGCCCGGCAAAAATTGCAGAATTTTGACTTGCACAATCACAGCGTGGCCTCGGACGGCCTGCTGACGCCGCGCGCACTGATCGAGCTCGCGGCGGCAGAATGTGATGGCATCGCCCTGACCGATCACGATACCACGGACGGATTGCTCGAGGCCGAGGCCGTGTCGCGGGAGAAGCGCCTGCGCTTCATTCGCGGCGTGGAAATTTCGGTCACCTGGCCGCTGTCCGCGGACGGGCACACGGTTCACCGCGATCTCAAGCCTACCACCATACATATCGTCGGTCTTGGTATTGACCCCGCGAACACAGCACTGGTAGGCGGACTGGAATCGATTCGTGCCGGCCGCCTGGCGCGGGCGCGCCGGATGGGCGACGACCTTGCGCGGGTCGGCATCGACGGCTTGTTCGACGATGCCTTTGACATCGCCGAAAACAAGACGATGATCGGGCGCACCCATTTCGCGAGGGCGCTGGCGAGGCGCGGCCTGGTGAAGAGCGTCGGCAAGGCCTTTGAACGCTACCTGACTTTTGGCCGGCCCGGATATGTTCCCCATCAATGGGCGCCATTGTCCGATGCGGTCGGATGGATCGTTGCGGCCGGTGGCGTGCCGGTGGTGGCGCACCCCGGGCGCTATAAACTATCCCGGCCGGAAATGAAGTTGTTGCTGGACGATTTCAAGGCCGCGGGCGGCCGGGCGATCGAAGTCGTCACTGGCAGCCACCAGCCGCACCAGTACCGCGAGTACGCGGCGCTTGCGCGCGAAATGGGCTTCCTGGCCTCGCGCGGCTCGGACTATCACGGCCCCGGCGAAAGTCATTTCCAGCCGGGCAAGTTGCCGCTGTTGCCGGCGGACCTGACGCCGGTGTGGCACGCGCTTTGACGACAACCTGAACAAACTTCCATGTCACAGTTTTTTGCCATCCATCCAACGCATCCCGAAACGCGGCTGATCAAACGCGCGGTGGACATCGTCCGCCGGGGCGGCGTCATCGCCTATCCGACGGATTCCTGCTACGCCATCGGTTGCCATATCGGCGACAAGCACGCCATGGAGCGGATGAGGCGGATTCGCGGCCTCGGCGAAAAACATCACTTCACGCTGATGTGCCGCGACCTGTCGGAAATCGGCACCTTCGCCAAGGTGGACAATGCCCAGTATCGCCTGCTGAAGTCACATACACCCGGCACCTATACCTTCATTCTCGACGCAACACGCGAGTTGCCGCGGCGCCTCGCCCATCCCAAGCGGGCGACCGTGGGGGTACGGGTTCCCGAGCATCCGGTGACGCATGCCCTGCTGGCGGAGCTCGATGAGCCGCTGTTGTCGTCCACACTCATGTTGCCCGGCGATGTGCTGCCGCTCAATGACGCCGAGACCATTCGCATGCACCTCGAACATCAGCTCGACCTGATCCTCGATGGGGGGGCATGTGGCATTGAACCGACGACTG
Source organism: Betaproteobacteria bacterium (assembly GCA_031404095.1). Classification (GTDB taxonomy): domain Bacteria; phylum Pseudomonadota; class Gammaproteobacteria; order Burkholderiales; family Usitatibacteraceae; genus UKL13-2. The sequence continues at coordinate 5,334 of JANNGY010000350.1, forward strand.
TTATTGATTTGTCCGGCAACGCCCCGACCTTGATTAGGCGCGGCAAGGGCGAAATCGGCTCGTTCGCGTTCGACGATTGATCCAATTCCAAACTCTCAAGGATTCCATAAGGACCGAATGGACGCGACCTTCATCCAGAAAATAACTGTCTTCGCCATTCCGATGATCTTCGCCATTACCCTGCACGAAGCGGCGCACGCCTTCGCGGCGCGCTATTTTGGTGATGCCACGGCGTACATGATGGGGCGCATGACACTCAATCCGCTCAAGCACATCGATCCCGTCTGGACCATCCTGGTGCCGATATTGACGCTGCTGTTTACGCCGCTGATGTTCGGCGCCGCGAAGCCGGTACCGGTCAATTTTGGCGCCCTGCGCAACCCGAAGCGCGACATGATCTGGGTGGCGGCGGCCGGCCCGCTTGCCAACCTTGCAATGATGATCGCCTGGGCGGTTGCCGGCAAGATAGCCATCAGTTTGCCGGAATCGGAGCCGGTGGTTTTCCTGGCGCTGATGGCCCAGGCGGGCATCTTTGTCAATGCCCTCCTCATGGTGTTCAACCTGTTTCCGCTGCTGCCGCTCGATGGCGGGCGGATTCTGGTCGGGCTTCTGCCGAATCGCCTGGCGTATGCATTTTCGCGCACCGAGCCGTATGGTATGTTCATCCTGATTGGCCTGATGCTCAGCGGAATCCTCGGCAAATTCATGGGGCCGCTGATCGACATCAGCATGAAATCGATATACGCTATAATAGGATTATCTTGATAGCAGCAGTCTTGGTTTCAGAGACTCGGTTCGCCTCCCGGCGAGGATCTGACTGCTACTGATCGAACGAGGTACCAAAAGCCCGCAAAGCACCTTTTGCAGGGCCGCCCGTTCTGGTCCATGCGTCCCTTACCGATACGTTTGATAGCTCATACGCATTGAATTCCGCACCATTGGCTTCTGGCCGATTGACTTGCCACATTTTCCTGCCGACCACCATCTTGCTCTCCAGGGGTATTGACCCTAACCATGTTTCCTGACCGAGTACTTTCCGGCATGCGTCCGACGGGACGCCTGCACCTTGGCCATTACCACGGCGCGTTGAAAAACTGGGTAAAGCTGCAACACGAACATCCGTGTTTCTTTTTTGTCGCCGACTGGCACGCGCTCACCACCCACTACGAGACGCCCGGCGTGATCGAGGAATACACCTACGACACGGTGATCGACTGGATCGCTGCCGGGATCGATCCCGCGCAGGCGACGTTATTCGCGCAATCGAAAGTGCCGCAGCACGCCGAGCTGACGTTGCTGCTGTCATTTTTTACGCCGCTGTCGTGGCTGGAGCGGGTGCCGACCTACAAGGACCAGATGGAAAAGCTCGGCGAGCGCGGGCACGACCTGGCCACCTACGGGTTTCTCGGCTATCCCTTGATGCAGGCCGCTGACATACTCATCTATCGTGCCAATCAGGTGCCGGTCGGCGAGGACCAGGTATCTCATGTGGAACTGACGCGCGAAGTGGCACGGCGGTTCAATCATCTGTTCGGACGTGAAAAGGGATTTGAGGAAAAGGCCGAGGCCGCCATCAAGAAACTGGGCGCCAAGAAGGCCAAGCTCTACAACCAGTTGCGTACCCGGTTCCAGCAGGAAGGCGATGAAGCTGCCCTGGTCGAGGCACGCGACCTGCTGGGCGATGTGCAAAACCTGTCGATGGGCGACCGCGAGCGCCTGTTTGGATTTCTCGAAGGCGGCGGCAAGGTGATCCTTCCCGAACCGCAGGCATTGCTTACCGCCACCTCTCGCCTCGTCGGTATTGATGGCGAAAAGATGTCGAAGAGTTACGGGAATACGATTGATTTGCGCGACACCCCTGAGGCGGTCACCACCAAGGTGCGAAAAATGCCCACCGATCCGGCGCGCGTTCGCCGCACCGATCCCGGCGACCCGGACAAATGCCCTGTCTGGAACCTGCACCTCGTCTACACCGACGATGCCGTCCACAAGTGGGTGGTCGAGGGCTGCAAAAGCGCGGGCATCGGCTGCCTGGAATGCAAGCAGCCGGTGATCGACAGCATCATCCGCGAATTGAAGCCGATGCGTGAGCGCGCCGCGCCCTTCGAGGAAGATCCGACACTGGTGAAGAATATTCTCGAGGACGGGTGCGAGAAGGCGCGCGACATTGCTGAAGAAACCATGCGCGACGTGCGCGATGTGATGGGGCTGAGTTTTTCGTGAAGGCGTGGCACATCATCTTGCTGTCGGCGCTCGGATTGTCGAATACCGTCGTGATTGCGGGGCAGGTTTTGCTGCCGACAGGCAAATCGCAATTTGAGTTTGTCGATCAGAAGGGCGACCCGGCCAGGCCGATAAATGTGTGGATGTTCGTGCCAAAAGGCTGCGATATCAAATGCCCAATGCAGTTTGTGATGCACGGCGTCAAGCGCGACGGCGAGAATTATCTGGACAATTGGGTCGAATTTGCCAACGCCCGAAAATTTATCGTGGTTACCCCGGAATTCACGCGCAAACATTTTCCCCGTGATGACGATTACAGCCTGGGGCGGTCGAGCACGGAACCCGATCCGGCCAAGTGGACATTTGCCGTACCTGAGCATCTATTCGATGAGTTGAAAGCACGTTACGGTTTCACCGCGCAATCGTATCGCATGTTCGGCCATTCGGCCGGAGGCCAGTTTGTGCATCGCATGCACCTTTTCAATCCGAGCCATCGCGCCGATCCCATTGTTGCCGCCAACCCGGGTTGGTACACCATGCCGCAATGGGGCATTGGGACAACCAAATACAAGTTTCCACATAACACAATCGATTCACGCATAGATGCCGCGCGCGCCAAGGCGGCGTTGCAGCGACCGTTTTACCTGATGCTCGGCACCAGGGATACCGATCCGAACGACCCGAACCTCAACAGGAGTGCCGGCGCCATGGAACAAGGTCGGAATCGGGTCGAGCGGGGCGAAAGATTTTTCGCCGCCGCCATGCTTGCCGCGAAGAACCTCGGTGCCGAGTTCAAATGGGACAAGATCCATGCCGAAAACATTGGCCATGAAAGCGTTCGTATGGCAGCCATTGCCGTTCAAATGATGTATGACCCCTTACTCAGCGATCCTGCTTACAGGGCGCCGGAGAAATGAGCGTGGAACTCGTCGTCGACAATAGCCACCAGCCGCAGCTCGACTTGGCGATGCCGGTGGCGCGCATCAAGGGCGAACCGATGACCGACCTGCCGGCGGACCTGTTCATCCCGCCCGATGCGCTGTCGATCATTCTCGACGAATTCGAAGGCCCGCTGGACCTGCTGCTCTACCTGATCCGCAAACATTCGCTGGATATCCTGAATATTCCGATGGCCGATCTCACCCGCCAGTACATGACCTATGTCGAGGCCATGACCGAAGGCCGGCTGGAACTGGCGGCCGAGTACCTGCTGATGGCGGCGCTGCTGATCGAGATCAAATCGCGCATGCTGCTGCCGCGACCGCCGCGCGAAAACGCGGCCGAGCCGGATGATCCGCGCGCCGAACTGGTGCGCCGGCTCCTTGAATACGAGCAAATGAAAGCCGCCGCGCAGGCGATCGACACCCATCCGCGCAAGGACCGGGATTTCTCGGTGGTCGACGTGATGATCGAACAATCGCTGGTGACAAGGGTGCCGACGGTGCTGGTCGCCGACCTCACCGAGGCCTGGCGCGTGATCCTCAATCGCGCCAAGGCCACGCAGCGGCACCGCATCTCGCGCGAAGAGTTGTCGGTTCGCTCGCACATGTCGCGCATCCTGCGGCATTTGAACGGGCTGGGATTCGTGCGCTTCGACGAATTGTTCCAGCCCGAGGAGGGCGTGGCGGTGGTGGTGGTGAGTTTCCTCGCGGTGCTGGAACTGGCACGGGAGGCACTGATCGAGATTACCCAGAGCGCGGCTTTCGAGCCGATATACGTAAAGCTTCGCGAAGCCGAGCCGCCGACGCTAGTGTCGTGACTTACTAATTTCGATACGTGATGAAACCGATGGATTTTTTCGCATGGCAAGGCGTG
>JANNGY010000351.1:0-10826 GCA_031404095.1 Betaproteobacteria bacterium
CTCATCGCCGCCGAACAATCCGCTTAAAACCAGGATTACAAATCAATCACTTGGGAGGTGTTTCTTGAGAGGTGCCGTCACTGCGACCCCCGAAGCCCGGTGACAAGGCTGTATGAAACCCTTCGCCCATCGTCGAGTAAGAAAACAGCGTTGTCTTTCGCATCGATTTTCTCAAGGTGACCCCAAGACAAATGAGAGACCGTCCGCTGTAGTTTCGCCACGCTCTCGAAGAGCGCGCCGAGCGGCACAGTTTGAATAGGCTTTCCGTCGCGGTAAATTATGAAAAGGATGTGCTCTTTCGTCGCATCCATGGGCGCCAAATTGGCATAGTCGGACTGCGCGAGGATTGCGTGGCCATCGTTCGAGACTTGAAAGAAACGGAGATAGCGGTCAACTGACCAGAGCACCGCCCCTGACGAGCGCTCAACAAGAGTTGTCTTGAACGAATTGGGGTCAGTCGTAGCACAGTGGCTGTTGGCAACATTGCAGATGGTCTTCACGCTTGGCGGAGGAAGCGGCGCGTCAGCGATTGAAACACTGCAGTAGATGCTCAAAGGGGCAATCAGCAAATAAGTCCAGCGCATGATTTCAAGGCACCTAACGATTGAGCTACCGGGCGGCGCGCTTTTGCGCCGTCCCCGCTGAGCGAGTTGTTAGCCGTTTTTGAGGCGTAGGCAACACCTCTTTGAGTATCTGACGAAGCGATGACTCGGTAATTGGACGACCCGACTCAGAAAGAAATTGCTTCAACGCGTCGTTCATCATTGTTTGGTAGCCAACCCCAGCGCTTTCAGCCTTCGAGCGAAACGCGTCAAGCACGGCGTTATCAATGAAGATTGAAATTCGTGTTTTGCCCTTACTAGGAATGAGCGCTTTCCGGGTTGCCTTTGAAAAGTCGTATTCAGCTCGCATATGCTTTCACCTCTCGACGGGTGGCACGTCGTGCGGAAATGGGACGAATCTCATTACCTCGCAACGTGTAGCTCACAACCAACACATGCCCGGCGTTACCGAGGCCCAGGGCAATAAATCGCTCTTCGCCCTCGGAGTCCGGATCGGTTCGGTGCGCAGCAAGCGGATCGGCGAACACTCCTTCAGCATCGGCAAATGAGACGCCGTGTTTCTTGAGGTTCGATGCTGCCTTGGTTGGATCAAATTGAAACCGCATGATCCATTGTATATATTAAGTATGCATGTGGCAAATGTTGACGGCTAACTCAAAGCTGAACGGCGCACCGAAGGGGCGTCCGATCCAGCGTGATGTTCTTTGGATTTGAACGCGGCACTGAGCTGACGCTAACTATTCTCATAAACCCCACCAAAAAAATTGCCATGAATTCCATGCTCTTGTCGCGGATCGCAAAGTACACGTCCGCTTTAACACTGCGTGTTAGACGGCGCGCACTTTGCGATCCGCAAATTAGCATCTTTTCATGACTGTATATACATACAGTTTTCGGAGTATACTGATTAGTTGTCCAAACACATCGTCCGTAGCGTTCAAAGTCCACAAGAACTAGAAGTGGACACCTGATTAGGTGTCCAAAAAGGGGTAAAATAACTGTATATCTATACAGTAATCATGTAGTTCGGTCTCAAAAATCAATGCGTTAACGCAAGTTATCACACCCTAATTGAATTCGACAAATACATCAGTTGCCGGGACGGGTGACGAGCGCCAGCCGCGCACATTGCTGCGCCATCAAACCGACACCGCCATCTTCACCGCGAGGATCAGCAGAAACACCACGAACACCCGGCGCAGCACCCGCACCGGCAGGCGGTGCGCGAGCTTGGCGCCGAGCGGGGCAATGGCGAATGAGGTGATGGCGATGCCGGCAAACGCCGGCAAGTAAACATAGCCGAGGCTCCAGTGCGGCAGTCCCCGGTCGAACAGGCCGGTCACGACGAAGCCGAGAGTCCCGGCGATGGCGAGCGGTACGCCGATGGCCGCCGCCGTGCCGATGGCTTCGTGCAGGCGGATGTTGCACCAGGTGAGAAAGGCAATCGACATGATGGCGCCGCCGATCCCCGCGAAACTGGAGATGATGCCCATGGCGGCGCCAAACGCCAACATGCCACCCGCGCCGGGCAGGGCATGGCGGCCTTTCGGCTTCAGGTCGAAAAGCAATTGCACAGCCAGAAAGCAAATGAAGACAACAAAAAACGTTTTCAGAAAGGCGGTGCTGGAAAAATGCGCAATCACCGCGCCAGAGAAAGTGCCCAGCAATATTCCTGGCAACAACTGTTTCACCACCGGCCAATTCACCGCATCGTGCCGGTGGTGCGTCCAGGCACTGGCGAGACCGCCCGGGATGATGGTCGCCATCGAGGTCGCCAGCGCCATGTGTACCAGTTGATCGCTCGCGAAGCCCTGTGACACGAACGTAAGTGACAGGATCGGCACCATAACCGCCCCGCCGCCGATACCCAACAGGCCGGCGAAGAAGCCGACGAAGACACCGACGCCGAGATAGACCAGCCAGAGGGCGAGGTCCATCTATACGATCAGGTCCGCAATCAACGGAATCAGGATCGCCCCGGCGATGCCGTGCATGCCCATGGCCAGACCCGAGAACGCACCGGCCTCGGCATGGATCGACAGGGCGCGCGAGGTGCCGATGCCGTGCGCGGCGACGCCGATGGCAAAGCCGCGCTGCCACCACGCCTGCATCCGCAGCGCGTCGAGCACATAGCGCGCGACGATGGCGCCGACGATGCCCGTGGTCACGGCGAATACGGCGGTCAGGGTTGGCGAGGCGGAAACGCGTTCCGCGACGCCCATCGCGATCGGCGCCGTCACCGACTTGGCAATCATCGCTTTCTGGATGGTGCTGTCCGCGCCGAGCAGGCGGGCGATGCCGACGGCGCTGACAATTGATACGGCGCCGCCGCACAGCAACGATACCGCCAGCGGCAACACCTTGCCGCGCAATGCACTCCAGCATTGGTAGATCGGCACCGCCAGCGCGACCGTCGCCGTGCCGAGCAGGAAGTGAATGAACTGCGCGCCCTCGAAATACTTGGCGTAGGGCATGTCGATGAGCGCAATGCCGGTGGCAACGATGAGCACGGCGATGGCGACTGGATTGGCAAACGGATTGCGCTGGGCGCGCTCATAAATGGTCACGCCGGCCTCGTAGGCCGCCAGCGTCAGCAGCAGCGCGAAGAGCGGGCTGCCGGCCAGGTAGACCCAGATTTCCGCGATCGGCAAAGAATCGGTCACGAGGTGGATTTTCCGCCGGGCCAGAAGCGCAAGATCGCCGCGCTCACCGCAATGGTGGCGGTGACGCTGACCACCAGCGCGATGGCGATTGCCCAGAAATGGGTTTTCAATTGCGGCCAGAACATCACCACGCCGACGGCGGCCGGAACGAACAGCAGTCCCAGGTGCCGGGTGAGTGCCGACGCCACCGTGTCGATCGGCTCGTCGATTTTGCCGCGCCGGATCAGGAAGGTCAGCAACAGCACCAGGCCGATCACCGGGCCGGGAACCGGCAGCGAGAACAGGCGGCTGATGATTTCTCCCGCGCCCTGAAAGGCCAGCAGGATGATCAGGCCGCGAATCATCGGCGTGCGCGTGCGTTTGGGGTCAAAACTTCTCCCCGAGCAGCTTGAGGACTGCTTTCAGTTCCGCCGGTTTCACCGGCGTGATCGACAGGCGGTTGCCACGCTGAAGGATCGTCATGCCGGCCAGCGAGGCTTGCTCGCGCATTTCCACCAGTGACAGCAGGCGGGTCTTTTTCACCAGTTTCACGTCGACCAGCATCCAGCGCGGATTTTCACGGGTTGCCTTGACGTCGAAATATTTGCTTTTACGTTGCCATTGCGTCTCGTCGGGATACGCGGCACTGGCCACGCGGGCGAGTCCGGCAATACCCGGTTCGGGACAAGAGGAATGATAAAACAGCACTTCATCGCCGACCGCCATCTGGTCGCGCATGAAATTGCGCGCAAGGTAATTACGCACGCCGAACCACGGCACCGACTGGTTTTTTGCCTTGATGAGGTCATCGATGGAAAACTCCGCCGGCTCGGACTTCATCAACCAGTGCGCCATGATCTCAATGTCGGGAGTTGATTCGGGGGAGTTGAACCAGCGGAAAACTAAGGAATCTCAGAACAAGTCCCAAACTGTCATCTCCGCGTCCTGCGGGATTCCCTTCGGTCAACGCGGAGATCCATGTTTCGTCACGCAAAATGGATTCCCGCTTTTGCGGGAATGACACTTGAGCAGAGGTTCCCAAAGCAAATAGCGGGATGGCACGGCGTTCGAGTGTTCGCTTAGGCCCGCACGCTTGAACCAGGGGTTCAAGGCGGTCGCCCGCAGGAAGCCTTCAGGTACGTCCGCGTGGGACGCGCACACCGGCAACAACTGAACAAGCAACCTCGACTTACAGTCTATCGGTTCAAAGGATCTAAGACCTAAGCGAACGCTGAAACGCCGTGCAACAAGAACATCATAATCCTTTGTTGCATGCGCTGCGAAAAACGCAGCGCGCTCTTCAGTGGCATGTTGAAAGTCGCTGTTTCGTACATTGCGGGCGCCTGCGCGGGGCACTTCTCCCTTTGAAAAAGGGAGACTGAGAGGGATTTATGGGTGTTCGCACAACGTGGGCGACCGAAAATCTCCCTCAATCCTTGCAGGACGCGCAGCCCACTGCATTGGGCCCCTTTTACGGGACTACTGCGAAAAACGCAGCGCGCTCTTAAAAGAGCTTTTCCTGGTCGGCGATGGCTTTTTCGATGATGCCTTCGAATTCGTCCATCTTGCGGCGGACGAGTTCGCTATCGGCGCCGGCGTGGGCGCCCTTCGACGGCTTGCCACCGCCCTGCAATTGCAGGTATTCGTGGGCAATATTGAGGGCCGCCATGATGGCGATGCGTTCATTGCCGACCACCTTGCCGGTGTCGCGGATTTCGCGCATTTTCTTGTTGAGGTATTCAACCGACGCCACCAGCTGGCGTTCTTCACCGCCGGGGGCGGCCACGCGGAACTCGCGCCCCATGACATTGATGGTGACGCCCTTGGCGTCCTTGGTCTCGCTCACGAACGCTCGCTTTCCGCTTCCGGCAACTGGGCGATCAATGCTTCGATGCGTGTCTTGGCCTGGTCAAGTTTCTCGCCCAGGCGCTTAACGTCGTCGGCTTTGCTGGCAACCGTCTGACGCAGCTCGTTGTTTTCCGCACGCAGGCGGGCAAACAGCGTGACGAAGTGATTGAGCTTGTCCTCGAAGCGTTGAATTTCCGGTTCCATGCGCTGCAATTTATCGAAAAAACCCTGTCTGGTCAATGATTAAGCGGCGAAATTGAAAGTTTTGTCGAAAACGGCCACGCTATTAAACTTTACCGGCTGGACAGACGCTTCTATAGTGAGCTAACAATGGGCAATTCTCCCGCAATGCGTGTGTCGTTTGATACCGGGAATCCGGTCGTATCGGCCGCCCTTCTCAGGCTGCTGGCGGATAACGTTCCGGCGCTGATTTCGTACTACTCGGTCGACGGCCTGACGTGCGAATTCGCCAACGCGGCCTATGCGAAGACCTACAGCAGCGACACGACCTCCATCATCGGCAAAACGCTGGTGGAAATCATCGGCGAGGCGGGGTACAAGGCGATCGAACCCTACATTGCCCAGGTCATGCAGGGCCAGAGCGTCAGTTACGAGCGCCCCCTCGCCTTTCCCAACGGCACCAATGGCATGATCGAAGTGACGCTGGTCCCGCATTTCGATGCCGCCGGCAAGGCACGTGGCGCCTTTGTCCTCATCAACGACATCACCCGGCGCCGTGCCGCCGAGCAGGCGATCCGCGACAGCGAAGAGCGCCTGCGCAAGTTCTCTGATGCCACCAGCGAGGGCATTGTGTTCATCGACAACGGCATTATTGTCGATTGCAACGAGGCCGCCGCGCGCATGATCCGCCTCCCCGCGAGTGAATTGATCGGCCGGCCCAATGTCGATTTCATTGCCCCGGAATCGATCGAGGCCGTGGTAAATAATATTCGCGCCGGGTTCGAACGGCCCTACGAGGTCACCCTGCTGCGGTCCGACGGCAGCCGCTTCGTCTCTGAACTGGTGGGCAAGGACATCGTCAGCGGTGGCAAGACCTTGCGCATGACGGCCATCCGCGATATCAGCGACCGCAAGCAGGCGGAAGCGCGCATCCAGTTCCTGGCACATCACGACATTCTCACGCACTTGCCGAACCGCGCCCTGCTGATGGACCGGCTGCAGGTCCTGCTGTCGTCGGCGCGCCGGCAGAACAGCCTGGTGGGCATCCTGTTCATCGACCTGGATAATTTCAAGACCATCAACGATTCGCTCGGTCACTACGCCGGCGACGAACTGCTGAAAAGAGTGGCGGGCCGCCTGCAGGCCTGCCTGCGCGGCGCGGACATGGTCGGCCGCCTGGGCGGTGACGAATTCGTGGTGGTGGTCACGGATCTCGCCAGGCCGGAAGACGTTGCACCGGTCGCCGAGAAGATCGCTGAAGCGATCTGTGAACCGTTCTCGCTGGAAGAACAGATCCTGTCGATATCGGCCTCTATCGGCATCAGCATGTTTCCCAAGGATGGCGAAACCCCCGACACCCTGATTCGCAATGCCGACGCCGCGATGTACCTGGCCAAGGATCGCGGCCGCAGCAATTTCCAGTTTTTCATGCCGAGCCTGAATAAATCGGCGTTCCAGGCGCTGGCGATGGAATCGGGCATTCGCAAGGCGATCAAGCAGGTCGAATTCCTGCTCCATTACCAGCCGGAGGTGATGGCCAAAACCGGGGTGGTCAGCGCCGTCGAGGCGCTGATTCGCTGGAAACATCCCGAGCTCGGGCTGCTGGGACCGGATCAATTCATTTCCGTCGCCGAGCATCGCGGCCTTATCATGCCGATCGGCCGCTGGGTCTTCAATGAGGCGATCCGCCAGGCACGCGCGTGGTCCGATGAGGGCATCCGCGTGCCGATTGCGGTCAACCTGTCGGCCGTTCAATTCAAGCAGAAAGACCTGGTCGAGGATATCGCCGCGCGCCTGCGGGAACACGGCGTATCCGGCGAAATGCTTGAGCTGGAGCTGACCGAAAGCCTGTTCATGGAAGACGTGAACGCCACCAGCAAGACCCTGCATCGCCTGAAGGATCTCGGCATCACGCTGGCGGTGGATGACTTTGGCACTGGCTACTCTTCGCTGTCCTATCTGAAGCGCTATCCGATCGACAAGATCAAGATCGACCGCTCCTTCATCCGCGATGTGCCGGTCGATGCCGACGACGTCGCGATCACGCTGGCTATCATCAGCCTGGCCACCAGCCTCGGATTGAAAGTCGTCGCCGAAGGCGTCGAGACCCAGACCCAGCTCACGTTCCTCGAAGACAATCACTGCGACTACATTCAAGGCTACCTGGTCTCGCAGCCGCTCGATCCCGACGCCATGCTGCTGTGGCTGAACCGGCACATGTTGTAGTCGTGCGTATTTCGCGAAAGACCATTCGGAGTTGCGCGCCGCCCATGCCCGGAAGCGTCCTCCGGTGACCGGAAATCCCTCCCGGCCTCCCTTTAAAAAGGGAGGAGTGGGTAGGATCTGGCAGTACCTTCCGGGGGACGCGTTGCACGAGTCAAAGGGGAAGTGCAACCATGGCAGATGGTGCATGAAACATGTGCCTCCTCCCTTTTTTAAAGGGAGGCCGGGAGGGATTTCCGGCAGTCACGCAATCACCGCAACGTCCCTTCGCTTCGCCTCCCCTTCAATAGCCATTTTTACAAAGGGGCGTAACCCTTCACGTACAATATTGCCGTGCAAGGTGCCTTGCGATTCAGGGGTCCGGATCGCGAGGTTAAACGGGAAGCCCGCAGAAAATCGGGCACTGCCCCCGCAACGGTGATTGGTTCGCTGGCGATGTTTGGTACCACTGGATGGGAAGCTTCGTCCGGGAAGGTCATTGCCAGCGCATGCGCGAGTATTCGTAAACGCAGCTGCGCGCATGCAAACCATCAGTCCGGATACCGGCCTTCATGTCCGCCTCGGCGCACGAGCGTTGCGGCGGGCCGGTGTGCATGTGCCTTCGCATCGCGGGTGCCTGCATGAAGAGCCACACGGCTTGCGGGGACGCTTGCCGCCATAGAGAATTACATGAAAAACCCGAACCTGAAATGTAGCCCGAAGGCAACACTGCTTCTGCCGCTCGTCGTTGTGCTTTCGACCACGCAAGCAACGGCGGCAAACGCGCAAGTCACCGTCGCGTCCAATCGCCTCGACAACGTCGTCGTCACCGCCACCCGCACGGCGCAACCACTGGACAGTACACTGGCCCAGGCGGTGATCATCACCCGCGAAGAAATCGAGAACGCCGGGCTGGCATCGCTGACCGAACTGCTGCAACGCAAGGCCGGCCTCGAGATTCGCGCCACCGGCGGTCGCGGCCAGCCCTCCAGCGTGTTCATTCGCGGCGCCAACAGTACCCACACCCTGGTACTGGTCGATGGTTTGCGCGTCGGCTCGTCCACCTCGGGCGCCACGGCATTTGAGAATATTCCGCTCGACCTGATCGAGCGTGTCGAGATCATCAAGGGCCCGTTGTCGGGGCTGTATGGATCGGATGCCATCGGCGGCGTGGTGCAGATTTTTACCCGCGCCTCCGACAAGACGCGCCTTACCTCGTCGATTGGCTACGGGTCAGATTCCACGCTGGGTGTCAGCGCCGGCTTTTCGGTCACCGAGGGCAAGATGGCGCTCACCTTTGACGCCGGCTACCGGGATACCAAGGGATCATCGGCAACCAATCCGGCAGCGGGGCCGTATACCTACAATGCCGATGATGATGCGTACAAGAATTCGCATGCGCTGGTCAAGCTCACCCATACGATGTGGCAGGGCGAGACCGTCGGCATCAGCGCCTGGCAATCGCGCGGCAAGACCAATTTTGACGAGGGCCCCGGCCCGGCGGCGATCAACGAGCAGACGCTTTCCGGCTATCAACTGACCTCCGAGAACAATTTCGCCCCGGACTGGAAGTCGCGCCTGGTCGTTGGCCAGACCACCGACGACAGTGTCATCACGTCGAGTTACCCGGGCACCTTCAAGACCGAACAGAGCCAGGCGACGTGGTTCAATGAATTCAAAACGCCGAACGGGCACACCAGCGCGGGCGTCGAATGGCGCGGCGAACGAGTGACGTCGGACACGGTCTACGATGCGGGCAAACGCGATACCACGTCGATCTTCGCGGGCTACCTGGAACGCCTCGGCTCGTCGCAACTCGAGTTCAACGTGCGCCGCGATGAGGAAGACCAGTTCGGCAGCCGCAATACCGGCTCGGTTTCCTACGGCGAGGCACTCTCGCCGGTCCTGTCGGCCTACATTCGCGGCGGCCGCGCTTTCCGCGCGCCGAGTTTCAATGAACTCTACTATCCCGGTTTCAGCAATCCCGACCTGAAGCCGGAACAAAGCGACCAGGCCGAGGCTGGGCTGCGCTGGCGCGGGTCGGGAGCAAACAAGTATCGTTTTGACGTCACTTACTTTGAAAACCGCATCGATGATCTGATCGTTTTCGACACCGTGACCTCTCAGCCGCAGAACCTGAAGCGCGCCAGGATCACCGGTTGGGAAGTGCAGGCGGCCGGCAGTGTGGTGGGCATGACCGTGAAGGCCGCGCTGACGGTGCAAAATCCGCAGGATCGCGACAGCGGCGCGCAATTGCGTTCACGGGCGAAACAGTTTGGCTCGCTGGCTGCGTCCGGGAGAGTCGGCAACTGGGACCTGTCGGGCGATGTCGTTGCCAGCAGCGCGCGCTTTGATTCCAGCAACGAAGATCCCGCCACCCGCATGGGCGGCTATGCCTTGCTGAACGCCACGGTGCGCTATCGCATCGACAAGACCTGGAGCGTGGAACTGGTCGGGCAGAATCTCACCGACAAAAAATACGAACTCGCGCAGGGTTACAACCCGCCTTCGCGGTCAATATTCCTGAATGTCCGGGCGGTGGCGTTTTAGATCCGGTCACACCTTGTCGGAGGCCTCGACGATGACGTGGCCGTCCCTCCTACACATACTCGCGGGGCAGGACGATTCCGTGCCCACTTGCCGGCGGCGATCATGAAAGCTCGTCAATCGACAACGGGCATACCATGAAAGTTTTTTTCATCCCTCTGGCAGCCACCCTGTTTGTGGCCACCGCGTGCAACGCGGAAGGCATTTTCAAATGTATCACTGAATCGGGGGTCGCCTACCAGGCGACGGTTTGTGCCGGCGGCGCAATCGCAACTGAGGTGGAACTTTCAGCCGGACCGCCGGCAAGAATTGCGATTGGGCCGGAAGACGATGTGGCCACCGCCGTCCCCAGACCAGCCGCGCCAGCGGCGATGCCCGTTGTGCATCCCGCCGCGGGACCGTCCCAGCCCGTGCCAGCGCGCCGGGCCTCAGGCAACAATGTCAATTCCAGCCGCGACCAGCTACAAGCCGGCATGTCCGACCTGCAAGTGCTGAACAATCGCCGATGGGGCAAGCCGCAACGCATCACCCGAACTCGCGACTCGCGCGCCTGGCACGAACACTGGGACTACGAGACCGGCGCGAACGGCGGCAAGCAATTGCACTTCGTCAACGGCACGTTGGCCGGTATCGAAGAAATCAACCAACTTGCATCCACGCCGCTGCCCACGGGCAAGGTGTCGGTGGCAGTGATGGCGGAACGCTAGCCTGCATATTTCATGGGGTCGCGTTCGACGGGGTGAGGCGGGGGTTTCGCGGCGCATGCGCCGCGCCCGTCCGAACCGGAAACCGATGCAGCGGTTTCCGAGGGTCGATGGGCGAGCGATTTTTCGTTCGACTGACC
>JANNGY010000352.1:0-13953 GCA_031404095.1 Betaproteobacteria bacterium
TTTGCCTTTGGGTGCCCCCCGCGCACGCTGTTTGGGAAATCCGTGGGGGGTGCGCACCCTACGCGAGCTCGGAGGAAGCCGAGAACCATTTCACCGTGCCGCCGCGGCCGGTCCTCGTCCTGCTTGCGCCCGCTTCGGGCAGTCATGTCGGCATATAATCTGCGCCTCTGACCGCGTGGCCGGCTATCCCGCGACGCGTCGCCCTCACTCCCAGGAAAAGAACCCATGGCATCCAAACTAAAAAACGTCGCCGTGCTCGGACTCGGCAAAGTCGGCAGCCTGGTGGGCACGCTGCTGACCCGCTCGGGCTTTGTCGTGACCGGCATCGACGCCCATCCGCCCGCCGGCCTGCCCTTCGAGGTCCGCACGCTCGACCTGGCCAATCCGTCCGCGCTCAAATCCACCCTTGTCGGGCAGGATGCGGTGATTTCGTGCCTGCCGTTTCATCTGAACGTGGAGATTGCCCGCATCGCGCATGCGTCCAGCATGCATTATTTTGATTTGACCGAGGACGTGCCCACCACCAAGGCGATCCTCGAAATGGCGCGCACCGCGAAAAGCGTCATGGCCCCGCAGTGCGGGCTGGCGCCGGGCTTCATCGGCATCGTCGGCGCGCACCTGGCCGGGCATTTTGATGAATTGCGCTCGATCGAGCTACGCGTCGGCGCGCTGCCGCAGCATCCGCGCGGCAAACTCGGCTATGCGCTCAACTGGTCGCCGGAAGGCGTGATCAACGAATATATCAACGATTGCGAAGTGATCCGCAACGGCCACCCGCAGATGGTGCCCGCGCTTGAGGGGCTCGAGATCATCCTGGTACACGGCCTGGTGCTGGAAGCCTTCACCACCTCGGGCGGACTCGGCACCATGTGTGAGACCTACTTCGGCAAGGTGCAGGAACTCAACTACAAGACCATGCGCTATCCCGGTCACTGCGAGCTGATCAAATTCCTCCTGAACGAACTTTACCTGCGCGACGATCGAGATCTGGCCAGCAAGCTGTTGAAGAATGCACTCCCGGCAGTCGATGAAGATGTCGTGTTCGTGCATGCCGCCGTCGAGGGGCAGAAGGACGGCCGCCTGTCGCGCGACGAATACGTCCGCGCCTACCCGGCGATGCAGCTCGACGGCCGCAGCTGGCGGGCGATCTCGTGGACCACGGCGGCGAGCATCTGCGCGGTGGTGGAGATGGTGGCGGCAGGCTCCTTGCCGGAACACGGCTTCATCAAGCAGGAAGAAATCCCGTTCGACAAATTCCTCGCGACGCAGAATGGATCGCTGTACCGGAATGCAGAGACTGTTGCGGGCGGGCCGACGTTCAGCGCGTAGTCACTGCAACGCGCGCATGCGGTGCACTTGACTCGTTTGATTTCTTCCACACTGAAGAACGGGAATATCGCGTGAAATCATGATTTCCCGTCGTCCCAGCGTAGGGTGAAGCGGGGAATTCGCGATGCATTGCATCGTGCCCGTTGAACCGGTTGGCCATGCAAGGCCAGCCGTGGGAGCGGACCCAGTCCCGCCAACATCACTTCTTTTTTGGTAGTCGCCATTGGTATCTCTTGCCAGCTCACCAAAAAACAATGAGTCAGTCTATGTAAGGACTGGGTCCCAGCCTTCGCTGGGACGACGACTTGAGACGGCATCAATTAATGCCGCAATCCGGATGAAGCACAGCGCGATCCGGGAATCCGCAAGAATCTGCCCTCAATAACCGAGTTCCAACGAGACCACACCCTCAATCGCCTCACCACGCTCCAGCGCCGCAATCTTGGCGGCGATCTGCACGACACTGTCGTCGCGTAGCGTGATGGCGGCAATGTGCGGCGTGACGTTGATTTTCGGGTGGGACCAGAACGGGTGTCCGGCCGGCAGCGGCTCCTCTTGAAACACATCGAGCGTCGCGCCGGCCAGCGTGCCGGCGTCCAGCAGGGCGATCAGATCCGCCTCCGCCAGGTGACCACCGCGAGCGACATTGATCAGGTAACCCGGCGCCTTCAGTTTTGCCAAGTTGCGCGCATTGAGAATGCCGGCCGTGGCCGGGGTCAGCGGCAGCACACAAACCAGCACCCTCACCTGGCCGAGAAATTCATCCAGGCTCGCAGGCCCGGCAAAGGTGGTGATGCCGGCAACGGGTTTTGGCGTCCGCGACCAGCCGAAAACAGGGTATTCAAACGCCGCAACCGAACGCGCGACGCGCTCGCCGATTGCGCCCAGGCCCATCACCCCGACCGGCCAGGCGGCGCGGTCGATTTCATCCAGGGGTTTCCAATTTCCGGCCCGCTGCTGTGCATCATAAGCAGCGAGTTCGCGCGTATGCCGGACCAGTGCGTGGCATACATACTCGGCCATTTGCACCGCCATGCCGGCATCGTTAAGGCGGACGATAAGCGCGCCGCCCAGCAGACGCGGCAAGTCGGGCAACAGCGTGAGGCGATCTGCGCCGGCGCCAATGTTGAATATGGCTTTCAACCGGCGCTGGCTTTCGAGCAACGCAAGGGGCGGCGCCCACAGCACCGCGTAATCGGCCTGGCGTGCCGCGCAATCCGGCGTCCACGCCCACACCTCGGCGGCCGGCAGGTGCGCCGCCAGGCTATCCAGCCACGGCTGCGGATTCTTGCCTGGTGAGTAAAAGACGATTTTCATTAGTGGTCACGGGTGGTGGTCAGCAGAGCGGGCACTTTATCATTGCCGCCGCATGGCGCATTGCTTGGCATCTGGCATCTCGCCTGGCATCACCGCGACGGCCAAATGCCAGAATGGCGAGATGACATAATGACCCTGGCCGGGCATCACGGCCAACCCTACCGGACCAGTCAATGATCGAATTCAACCTCTCCCCTTTCGAAGCACGCGTGCTGGGCGTGCTCGCCGAGAAACAGTTCCTGACGCCCGACGTCTATCCGCTGTCGCTCAACGCCATCGTCAACGCCTGCAATCAATTGAGCAATCGCGAGCCGGTGATGAGCCTGGGCGAAGAGACCATCGAGGCATGCCTCAAGACCTTGCAGGAGAATCACCTGGTCCAGACCTACTATCCGGCCGGCAGCCGTGTCGCCAAATACCAGCACATGGTCCGGGACGCGTTTTCCCTGGACGACGCCAGGCTCTCATTGATGACGTTGTTGCTGCTTCGCGGCCCCCAAACGTGCGGCGAATTGCGCGGGCGATGCGGCCGCATGTATCCATTCGCCTCGGTCGAAAGCGTCGAGCGTTCGCTCGGCGACCTTGCCGCCGACGAGCCCGCGCTGGTCATGCAATTGCCGCGCGCGCCCGGCACCAAGGAATCGCGCTGGGCGCACTTGCTTTCCGGGGCCGCGGCAGTCGAGCGCAATGAAATCGCTGCCGGCATGAACGGCGGCGTCATGTCGATGGCCGAGGGTTCGGCAAATGATCGCGTCGCCCATCTTGAAGCGGTAGTCGCCGAACTGCGAAGGGAAGTTACCTGGCTGACGGAAGAGCTGGCGAAATTCAAGAAACAGTTTGAGTAGGTAGCGCGTTGCCAGGATTGACGCCATGCCTGGCGCGCACTGTGGCTGATTTCCCGTCGTTCGGCCCAATGCAAGTGTGGTGCTTCATTCCGTTTGCGACTTATTCGAATATTTGTGCGGTCTCACCAACTTGCGCCTCCTTCCCCCGGCAACGGGGGAAGGTTGGGATGGGGGCGATGCTGGCGAAGACACCCCCATCCCAGCCTCTGCGCCCCCTTTTCGGGGGTCCCCCATTTTCATGGGGGAAGGAGTTGGCCGGTAGCTACGAAAATAAGTCACTTTGATTGCGAAGTACTACCCTAGCGCCCAAACGACAACGCGCGCCCCGGCGCCGGCGCCAGCATGGCGGCGGCCGGTATAGGCGCATGCATCGCCGGCATGAAATGCAGATGTGAATCTTCCAGGAACGCAATATTGACTGCCGCGTCGGCGCGGGCCAGGAACGATGCGGCATCTTCATCGGCGCCGGTGAAATACACCACGCCGATCGTCGCCGTGAGCGACATACTGCTTTGCTCCCACGTGAAGCAGCGCTCGAGGTTGCGGCCGATGCCGGCAGCCAGCGTTGCCGCATCGCAGGTCTCCGACCTGCTCTCGATCAGAATGATGAACTCATCGCCGCCGAGGTGTGCGACCAGGTCATTTGCCGCCGCACATTTAGAAAGCCGATCGGCAAAATCCGCCAGCACCATGTCGGCCACCTGCTGGCCGTAGCTGTGGCGAATCTCCGTCAGACGGCCGAGCTCGATCATGAGCAATGCCAGCGATCCGCCATCATGGCGCACGCGCTGCATCGAGAACCTCAGACGCGACTCGAAGCTGCGGCGGTTCATCAGGCCGGTGACGCCATCAGTCGTTGCCTGCCGGCGCAGGATCGTCTCGCCCAGCTTGCGGGTGGAAATGTCGTTGGCCAGCAGGATGATCTGCGGCGATGCTTCACTGTTGGAGACCGTGGCGCGCACTTCCACCTGGTAGGTACTGCCATTTTTCCGCGTATGCGCCGCCTCAAACCGCAGCGGCGTGGAATCATTTGCGGCGGCGCTGCCGCCCAGCGCCATGATCCTGTCCATTGGATAACCCGACCCGAGGTGTGCCAGGGTCACCTGTTGCAATTCATCGAGGCGGTAGCCCAGCCTGGACAGCGCATTGGCATTGGCATACTGAATACGCTGGGAGCGCGGGTGCACCACGAGGATTTCGTCGAAAGCTCCATTGAGAATCAGCCCCAGTTGCCTGGATTCTTCCATCGTCTTGCGGTTTTCAAGCATTGACATCACCATCACCGCCAGGTCATGCAGCGTGGCGCGTTGCCGCTCGTCAAGTTGGCGCGGCACATGGTCCATCACGCAAAGCGTGCCCATTGCCAGCCCGCTCGACGTCACCAGCGGCATGCCGGCATAAAAGCCAATGGCCGATTCGCCGGTGACGAGCGGATAGCTCGCGAAACGTGCGTCGGTGCGCGCATTTGTCACTTCAAACAGATCCCGGCCGAGGATGGCGTGCGAGCAGAATGCCTCCTGGCGCGGAGTCTCGCGCACATCAAACCCGATCCGCGCCTTTGGCCATTGCCGGAAACGGTCGACCAGCGAAATCATCGCGATCGGCGTGTCGCAGGCACTCGCCGCGAGGCGCACGGCCGAATCGAATGTTTCTTCCGGCGGCGTATCGAGAATCTGCAACTCCTTCAGCGCGTGCAGGCGCGAGAACTCATCCGCAGCGAGCGGAAAACCCTCGCTGGGACTGATTTGCTGGCTGGCGTCATTGTTCATGGCGGTACTTTCGATTGGTTCAGTCGAGAATGGCCTCGATGCCATCGGGCCGGCACGCATACACCGGTCGATGCTGCTGAACTCATTGTCGACAAAACTGGCGCCGGCACCAATCGGAAGAACACCGGCAAGCTGCTGCGAAATCCCTGATTTGCGGCTGGCAGTGGCGGTGGAATCGTGCGAAGGCCGGCGTGGACATCAGTGCGGCGATCGCCAGGCGAGCCGCCCGGCACCCATTACGCCTTCAAAACCGGCCGGGTTACTGGCGCCGCAGGGTAAAAGTAAAGGTGGCGCCCTGGTCCACCGCGCCTTCGGCGCTGACCTGGCCGCCGTGGCGCTGAATGATGCGCCGAACTGTCGCCAGCCCGATGCCGCTTCCTGGAAACTCCCGGGTGCTGTGGAGGCGCTGGAATACGCCGAACATCTTGCCGGCGTAGGCCGGGTCAAATCCGGCGCCATTGTCACGCACATAAAACATCGATGTGTCGCCGGGCAGCACCGTCTCCCCGACTTCAATTCGCCTGACCGGCTGTTTTCCGGAAAACTTCAGGGCATTTTCGATCAGGTTGACCAGCACAATCCGCAGCAGCCCGGCATCGCCGAACGCGGTCATGCCTTCCTTGATGTCGATTTCGGTCGGCTGCGCCGCCTGCTGCTGGCGCAACTCCTCATAAACCTGATGCGCCAGACGGCTGAGGTCAACCTTGCCCATCGCCATATCGGTGCGCGCGACCCGTGCCAGGCTCAAAAGATCGTCGATAAGCTGGCTCATGTTCGCTGCGCCGGCGCGGATGCGTTCGAGATAGTGGCGGCCCTGCTCATCGAGCTGGCCGGCATGTTCTCGCTGGAGGCTTTCGCTGAATCCGGAAATGGTGCGCAGCGGCGCACGCAAATCGTGCGAGACAGACGACGAGAATGCCTCAAGCTCCTGATTGGCGTAGCGCAGTGCTTCTTCGCGGCGGCGGCTGTCGGAGACGTCATTGCAGATTCCCACCCAAACCATCTGGCCGTCGTTCCCGGTCTGGAGTTTGCGCGCATCGACATGATAGTCGTGATACCCGCCATCGCGGTGCAGCAGGCGATAGTCGATTTCGAAGGTGTCCCTCGATGGCGCCGCATCCAGCCAGTCCCTCATCACCCGCTCGCGATCTTCCGGATGCAAGGCATTGCTCCAGCCATTGCCCATCCAGTCATTGTCGGCGGTGCCAATCTTTTCCGACCAAATCCGGTTGGCGAACGTTACCGCGCCATCGGCATCGGCAAGCCACACAATCTGCGGGACACTGTCGAACAGGCTTTGCTGCAGGGCCAGCGAGCGCGCGAGCTCTTCCGTTCGCGCCTCGACCTTGCGCTCAAGCAACAGGTTCATGCGGCGAATCTCCTCCTCCGCATAGACCTTGTCGGTCACATCGACCGCGCAGACAAACTGCGCCGCCCTGCCTTCAAGGGTGCCCCGGTGCATCGTGACTTCGACGAGGAACGGCGACCCATCCTTGCGCCGATGCCGCCATGGCCCGGAAACCAGCGTCGCTTGCGACTCGCCTCGCAGGTATTCCTCCAGCCGCGGAATGTCTTCGACCGGCCGGAAATCGCGACTCGTCATCGACAGGAATTCCGCGCGTGAGTATCCATAGCGCTCGCAGGCGATATCATTTACATCCAGGATCCGCAAAGTCCCGGCATCGAATACCCACAGCGGCAGGGGAATGCTGCGGAACATGATCCGGTAGCGTTCCTCGCTCGCCCTGAGGGCGATTTCCGTGCGGCTTGAGTCAGTCATATTCATTTGAGCGTCCGGCAGGCTAGGGCTTTTCGCAGCCTTGTCTCGGGGAAAATCCTGTTACTGACGTCTGCGGTCTGGCGCATAATTTGCAGGTCAATGGTCTCAACAGTGAGCAATGTCATGAGCCGGCAGCGTGCACCACTAGCCTCCAATCCGCCTGGCACCCGGCAGGAGTCTGTACGCATCGTCCAACGATACACCGCTTATTCACCGGCTGGTACTACCTGCGCAGGTAGGTTTTTGACCAAAAAATGCGAATTCCAGGGAACCGGCAGCGTGAAATCATGACCGCGCACTATCGAATGCTGCTGGTCGAGGATTCGGCCGACGACGCCGAGCTGTTGCTGCTGGCGCTGCGCGATGCGCCTTTCAAGGTCACTTCAACCCGCGTCGAAACCGAGGTGGAATATGAAGCGGCGCTGGCCGGCGAACGGCCGGATGTGGTTCTCTGCGACTACCATTTGCCGCGATTCAGCGCCGACCGCGCGCTACAGATACTGCACGAGCGGCAGTTAGACATCCCTTTCATCGTCGTGTCGCACCTCATGGGCGAGGATGTCGCGGTCGCGTTTATCCAGAAAGGCGCCAGCGACTACCTGCTGAAGAATCGGCTCGGACGCTTGCCCTCGGCCATCGAGGGCGCGATCGAACGCCACATACTTCGCCAGCATGAAGCCGCCGCCGAAAAGGCGCTGCGCGACAGCGAAGCCATGATGCGGGGCATCCTCAATTCACTGAATACGCGGATCGCGGTGCTCGATCGCCATGGCGTCATCGTCGCGACCAACAAGGCCTGGGAGCACTTTGGCGAGGCCCGCCGAGACCAATTTGCCGCGTCCGCCACGGTGGGCGCCAATTATTTCGACGTGCTGCAGGAAGCCGCGAATCGCGGCGACGGTCTGGCCGAACGCGCCTTGAAGTCAGTTCGCGCCGTCATCAATCGCGAAACCAGCTTTGCGTCGATTGAATACGACCTTGACGTTCCCGGCGGAAAACGCTGGTTTGTCGCCCGCGCCATGCCGCTGGCGGACAGCGTCGACGGCGCCGTGATATCCCACGAGGACGTGACCGACACGATGCTGGCGCATCATGCGTTGGGCGAGGCCAACAGCCGCCTGCAGGCCATGTCGAAGCGAATTCTCAGCATTCAGGAAGATGAACGTCGCGGCATTTCGCGTGAGCTGCATGACGATATCGGCCAATCGCTGACGGCACTCAAGATCGGCTTGCATCGGCTTGCCAGGCGCAGCGGCCAGCAAGACGGCGGCGAACAATCGCAGGCATTTGACGAATGCCTGGGAATTGCCGATGCCACCCTCGACAAGCTTCGCAACCTGTCCCTGGAGTTGCGGCCGCCGCAACTCGATCAACTGGGGCTCGATGGCGCGCTGGAATGGCTGGTCAGCCAGCAGCGCAGCTCCACCGGCATCGATGTCACCTGCCAGTTCACCGGCATAACCGAGCGCCTGCCCACCGGCATCGAAAGCGTCTGTTACCGCATCACCCAGGAAGCGCTCAACAATGCCACCCGCCATGCCAAGGCGACGCATATTCGCATTCGCGTTGAACTCAACGATCGCCTGCTCAAACTGGCCATCAGCGATGATGGTGTGGGATTCGATATTGAGGCTGCGCAAAGGAAGGCCGTCAAAACCGGGAGCATGGGCTTGATCAGCATGGAAGAACGCGCGCAGTTGGCGGGTGGCCGGCTAAAGGTGCGGGCCGTTCCGGGAGCCGGCACCACGATCCAGGTGACTTTTGTGATCGATGGTGCTGCCACGCCCGCGAGAATTCCGGATCGGTACTTACCGGCCACGGCAACACCATGAGCCTGATTCGTGTATTGCTGGCCGATGATCATGCCCTGGTGCTGGCCGGCATTCGCGCGCTGGTGGAAGAACTGGAAGGCATCCAGATCGTTGCCGAAGCGCGCAATGGCCGCGAGGCGGTCGCGCTGACCAAGCAGCACAAGCCCGACCTGGTGATCATGGACATCTCCATGACCGAACTCAATGGCATCGAAGCCACCGCGCAGATCAAGGCGGAAGTGCCGGCGACGCAGGTTTTGATCCTGTCGATGCATACCACCGAAGACTTTGTGCGCCGCGCGATCAAGGCCGGCGCGTCGGGCTATCTGGTCAAGGATTCAGCGCCGCTCGACCTGAAAATGGCCATCGCCGCCGTACTGCGCAACGAAATCTACCTGTCGCCGCGCGTGTCGCGGCATGTGGTGTCGGGATTCCTGCACGGCAAGCCGCATCAGGATGAATCGTCGATGGATGCACTGACCGCGCGCCAGCGCGAAATCCTGCAATTGATCGCCGAAGGCAAGAGCACCAAGGAAAACGCCTACCAACTCAACGTCAGCGTCAAGACCGTTGAGACGCATCGCGCCGCGCTGATGGAACGCCTCGATATTCACGATATCGCCGGATTGGTGCTGTATGCGGTCCGCCATGGTTTGATCAGCGTGGACCGCGCGGATCCCTAGGTAGTGGTTGCTTTTGAAAGTCAAATCGTTACAACTCGCTAGTAGGACAAAACATCCTGTGCTAACTTTACAGGATGACGAAAGCCACCGGAAGGCGCATCACTAAACGCAAGGACTTCAACCAGGTTGCCTTTGCAGTCGGGCAAATTGCAACTGGCGTTGCAATCATGCCGTCGCCGGTAGAGATTAAAGGGCGCACCAAAGCGCCTAAAGTTAAGGTGGCAACAAAAAAAATGACGCCAGCCGAACGGTCGGCTAACGCAAGGAAAGCGTCCCGCGCTAGGTGGGACAAACGAGCCTAAAAGCTACTGGGCAATCGCACCGGCACGCGCCCTTTGAATCATCTGTTTTATCGCGGTGTTGTAGTTGATTGCCGTTAGTTCAATGTCTTGGTGTTGATTCGCAAATACCCTGAAAATCTCGTCTGCAAAAGCCTGCCCTATTTCTTGGACTTCCTTGAAGTCAAATATTACTTTCTTGAACAGTTCAATTCTGGCCAGAAGCCGCTTTGCTTGTGATCTAGAAATGAGGGCCTCTGCGCCGTACTGAGCTAGCCTTACGGGCACAACGGTTTTTGTAAAACCGTACGCATCACCAGACGAATACTGGTCAAAAATTTTCTTGGTTTTACGCGCCGTATGGTTGTGCAACTTCATAAAGACGGTCGTTCCGCCTTTTCCTTGGCGTTCAAGTATCCAATCTTCTGGGTCTCCAAAATTGTGGTTAAACCAAACGCCCCCGGAAAGTATCGTGAACGAATCAAACATTCGGGACGAGAAAAAGATACCTTCGCCGCTGTGATTTTTTGGGTCAGTCGTCAGCTTGCCCTTAGCCAATTCAAAGACTGCATGGCGCTCGTCTAAAAGCCCCAACTCACTCTGAATCTTCTTGAATATTCCAATGCCATCATCGTTTATCAGTATTTGAGTATCTGCCGCTGTTTTTATTATTTGTACGATTATCGCGGTACCTGCGGAGTGGTCGATGGCATTGTTAAACATCTCGGTAAATCCGTAGTGCCATATGTCCATTACATTGTCAGGTAGCTGCCCTAAAGTCGGGCTGATGTCGTTCCTCCAAACTAAGTCTTCAGCAAGCCCAGAGAATATTGGGTACTTCTGAGTCCATGTAGACAAAGGCACAACTGAATAGCTTCTGTTTCGAGTTTTTCCGCTTTCGGTTAGAGCCTTTTCAGCAGTTAGCCTTTGCATATGCTTGTTTACGGCTTGGCGAGTTATTCCAAAATGATCCGCCGTAACCTTGCTAATGTCTTTGGGATGTTTCTCAATATGAGTCAGTATGTATTTACGAACATCTTCGCCTCTAGTCCTGACGCCAGTCATTGGAAACCTCACATAAATTATTGTCAACCTTACAGTTGACATTGACAACTTAACTTGTTTATATTGTCAACCATACGGAAAGGATTGTCAACCTTTCGATGGATATTAGACAATGAACCGATTAACTATTCAAGACCGCGCAAGACTTATCGGGATGCTGGTAGAGGGCGAAAGCATTGCTTCTACTTGCCGGATGTCAGGTGCCGCCAAGAATACGGTTCTAAACCTATTGGCTGACATTGGCGAAGCGTGCGCGGCTTATCAAGATCGCGTGATGCGCAAACTCACATGCCAGCGCGTCCAGCGGATGAAATATGTCATTTGTCGGCATGAAGCAAAGGAATGTGCGCACGGAAAACGTTGGCGTGTTTGGCTATGGCGACGTGTGCACTTGGACGACCATCGATGCCGAAACCAAACTTATTCCTTGCTGGCATGTTGGCAACCGTGGGGCTGAATCGGCCTACGCGTTTATTCACGATCTAGCTGGTCGCATGTCCAGTCGGATTCAACTCACGACCGATGGACACAAGATTTACGTTGATGCCGTGGCAGATGTTTTCGGGTCAGAAATCGACTACGCAATGCTGGTGAAGCACTATGGCAATCCAAGCGAAAGCAGGCAGGCAGAGCGCCGCTATAGCCCCGCAATTCGTCAGCGCGGATAAGCGCACCATCTGTGGCGATCCGGCGGCCTGGCATGTCTCTACCAGTTATGTAGAGCGCTCGAACCTGACTATGCGCATGAACGTGCGCCGGTTTACCCGCTTGACCAATGCATTCAGCACGAAGCTGGAAAATCACATGCACGCAATCAGCCTGTATTTCATGCATTACAACTTCTGCCGGATTCACAAATCATTGTGGGTTACACCAGCTATGGAAGCTGGCTTGACCGATCACGTTTGGGACTTGGAAGAAGTAATTATGATGACCGAGACAATGCCGAAGAAATTGAATGGCGGCCCATCCAACGCAAAGCAATTCAAACTCGCATAAAAACAAAACCCGCCGAAGCGGGTCATCTATTTTTGCCACCTTGTCTTCGTTGGGGTACGGCGGCGAATTTTACAACGGCAGTATCAATCTTTATGTCTGCGGGGATTCTCCAATAAATGTTTCCCCCACTACCGATCCTTAGGCGGACTTGACCAATCGCGCTTCGTCGCGCAAATCGGGAGCCAGGAGCGACATGGGCAGATGGCCACACGGACTTCCATTGAGTTGACATCCTCGCCGTCACGCTTTTTGTAAATCATTTTCGAATAACAATAAACGGCAGGGGCGCCTTTCCGGGAGAAATAGCCGGCAACCCGTACCCTCCACATCGGTAGCCGACGAACGCTGGGGCGGCGCGTTCGAAAATTCCAAGGTACGCCCGCGTTCGGTCTGGCGTATGCACCGACTGGCGGCAACCATCCCGGCCCCGTAGCGGTGCGCCATCTCACCTCTGCACCTGACCCGCATGGTCAAAACCGGCAATTAACTTCCTCCATCCGCCTTCCGCCCGGAGATGAAGGACGATGCGTTCATGCAGGATTTCACCTACGGAGACTTCAGCAATTTGGAGTGTTTTTCCCGGCCTATTCGAAGCCACGGATCACAGCGAGCGACGCATACTGGCACTTGGCTGCAATTCATGCGGCCAACAATTGACGGGGCAGATTGATACTTCCCGAAGGGTCTTCAGGGCTTTTCGCAGCACCCGGAAAATTGGGGCTGAAGCTGGTGAGGCGACTGAAGCCTGAACCAGCTCAATGGCCGGATTTGCGATTCATATACAGGAACCTGTCATGACGGTTTCGCTGTTTTCAACTCACTTCCGTTCAAATTCTTGCTGGCGCGCCGCGTTCGCGTTGCTGGCTTTGCTCGCTTGTGGCAGTTCATTTTCGCAGGCGGTCGTGACCTCGCTGGCGGCGGGCACACCGAAAGAAACGCTGGAAAACCTGGCCATCGAGGAATTGTTCAAATTGACGGTAAGCGCTGTTACGCGACAGGCGCAGTCGCTTAACGATGCACCGGCCGCGGTCACCGTGGTGACGGCGGAAGACATCCGCAAGTTCGGCTACCGCACGCTGGGTGACGTGATCGCCAGTGTCAAAGGTACCTATATCAGCACGGACCGCGCCTATCAATATCTGGGCATTCGCGGCTTTGCCCGTGCCGGCGATTACAACACGCGGATATTGCTATTGGTTGACGGCAATCGGATCAATGACAATGTCTATGATCAGGCCACCATCGGATCTGAGTTTCCATTGGAAATCGAATCGGTGGAGCGGGTCGAATTCGTACCCGGCGCCGCGTCGGCACTGTATGGCGGCAACGCATTTTTTGGCGTCATCAATGTCATCACCCGGCACGAAGACAGCAAACCCGGCGCCCAGGCCGTGGTCAAGGCGGATAACCAGAACCGATGGATTGCGTGGGGCGGTTACACCGGCAGTTTCGGCGACGATGGGCGCTTCAGCGTTGACGTGGCGCAGCGCGGTGGCGCCGGTCCATCGCTCTACTATCCGGCATTCGATGCGCCCGCGACCAACTTTGGGCAGGAAAACGGCGTCGATTTCGAAAAGACGCAACGCCTTTGGGCCAAAGTGTCCGCGACCGGATTTAGCGCATCGCTGATTCACAGCGACCGAAGCAAGGGTCTGTCCGGCGCGCCCTATGGCGTGAACTTCAATGACACGACGTCCCGGTTTCGAGACGTTTTCACCTCTCTGGATGCCACGAAAACTTTCGTCTTGTCGGACCAGCTCGATGCCTCGCTGCGCGGTTTCTGGGGACAGTACAAGTTCCAGGGTACGTATGCCTATATTCCCGCGCCGATGAATCGCGACTTTTCGCAAGGCAACTGGTATGGCGCCGAATCGCGTCTGACCTGGCGCGGTTGGCGCGGTCATACCGTGATGGCCGGAATTGATTACCAGCGCGACAGCAAGATGCTTCAACGCAACTTCGATGTCGATCCTTATGAACTCTACCTGGAGGACAACCGCCAAACGAACCACGTGGCATTGTATGCGCAGGACGAGTGGCGGTTTGGCTCATCCATCCTTGGCCTTGGTCTGCGCCA
>JANNGY010000353.1:0-4037 GCA_031404095.1 Betaproteobacteria bacterium
CAAACCCGGCGCCGGCCAGCGGCTGGACTCCTCGCGCCCGGTAGGACACTCGGATTTGGCAGGCACATGGCAGGCCGCAGGGCTTGCCGTGTGTCCGGCCAAATCTATCGAGCGCGAAGGCCCAGCGCAGCACGAAGTACACATTGGATTTCACAAAGTTGACCTTTGCCAAGAGTGAAAATGGTGACGAAAAGGGGCCGACCCATGAAATATGCAGGCTAGAACGCAAGGCCGATCAGCTTGGCGGCGGCGACCGCCATGACCAGCGCAAGCATGGCGATCAACCAGCGATTGGTCAGTTTGTAGATACCCAACCAGGTGCCGATCATCGCGCCAAGCAGGGCGGCGGCGATCAGCGGTGTCGCCGCATAGGGGATGATTGCGAAAGAGAACGATCCCTTGAGCAGGCCGCCGGCCAAGCCTGCAACCGAATTGGCCATGATGAACGGCGCCGAAATCCCCGCCGTGGCCTTCGGCCCGGCCCAGCCCATGAGCAAAATGAAAGGGCTCAGAAAAATGCCGCCGCCGGTGCCGGTGAGTCCGGACAAGAAGCCGATGCCGGCGCCAATGAAGGGCGCCGCCCAGAGCGGGACGCTGACAGGTATTTCCTCGCGCTTGTCGGTATTCGAAAATGCCCGCCAGGCGAGGTATGCCGCAGAACACAACAGGACGATCCCGACCAATGCCTGATAGAACTGTGAAGGCAGCTTGATGCCGCCACCCAAGAAAGCCAGCGGGATCGAGCCGAGCAGGAAAGGCGCGACGACTTTCGCATCGAAAAATCGCGCGCCGCGGAACCGCCAGGTGGTGAATGCGGCGACCACAATGTTCAAGGTCAGCGCCGTCGGGCGCATCGCTTCAGGGGCCACGCCCACCAACGCCATCGCCGCCAGGTAGCCCGAGGCGCCCGCGTGGCCGACCGAGCTGTAGAGCATCGCCACCACAACGAAAATGGCGGCCAGTTCAACGATCTGGAGTTCGGTCACGGTGCGGTCGCAAGGGGCAATGGCGTAATATACCGATGGATATAACGCTGCGCAAATCCAGGGGTCCGGCAGTTACCGGGCACGGAGGTATTCAGGTGCGCGGTTTGTCTGCGAGCAGTGCTGTGAAGGCGGTGAGCTCGTCGCGGATGGCGGAATCGGCGCGCGCCTCCATCGAGCGGAAATGTTCAAGAACCAGTTCGCCGAAGGCGGTCAATCGAGCACCGCCGCCGCCGCCGCCGCCCGTGGCGGTATCGATCAGCGGCGCTTTGAAGCAGCGGTTCATGGTGTCGACGAGGTTCCAGGCGCGCTTGTACGACATGCCCATCTGCCGCGCGGCGCCGCTGATGGAGCCGGATTCGCGAATGAATGCCAGCAAATCGGCCTTGCCCGGTCCCATGGCGATTACCTCGCCAAAGTAAATGCGAAATTTTGCCGGCGCGATCTTGTGCGCCGCCATGGCGAAACTACTTCGCGGTGCCGAGCATTTGCTGAAGCTCGCCGGACTGGTACATCTCGCGCAAAGTCGCGCCGGGAATTGACGGCGCTAACTGCTTGGCGCCGTCCCGGCGTGACCGGATTTGCCTGCAGGCAAATCCGTCGTGAGCCAGCGGCGGGCGATACATCATGCGCTTGGCGCTTTGGCGGTACCCAGCATTTGCTGAAGCTCGCCGGACTGGTACATCTCGCGCATGATGTCCGCCCCGCCCACAAACTCGCCATTGATGTAGAGCTGCGGGATGGTCGGCCAGTTGGCGTATTCCTTGATGCCCTGGCGGACATCGGCGTCCTGCAGCACGTCGACCGTGAATGGTTCATTCACGCCGCAGGCTTTCAGCATTTGCGTGGCGGAAGCAGAAAAGCCGCACATGGGAAACTGCGGCGAACCTTTCATGAACAACACGACAGGGTGGGAAATGACGGTATCGCGGATTCTATTTTGCACGTCCATGTGATGCTCCAGATGTGGTTCGGGAATTGCAGCCATTTTAGCGAATTTGACCGCCGGAAACGCGTTCGATTCCCGCCAAATCCCTTGCGCATGTGAGGTTATTGAAACCGGCTTTCACGAGCAGGTCGCGGGCAGCATCGGCCTGATCGTAGCCGTGCTCAAACAGCAGCCAGCCGCCAGGCGTCAGGTGCGCTGGCGCGCCGGCGACAATGGTGCGAATCGAAGCCAGGCCGTCGGCGCTACCGTCGGTGAGGGCAGTCGCGGGTTCGAAACGCAGGTCGCCCTGTGCGAGGTGGGTGTCGCCGCCAGCGACGTAGGGCGGATTCGAGACAATGAGGTCGAAAGCGCGACCGGCCAGCGTTTCATACCAATTGCTCGCGATGAACTCGACGCCGGCGCCCAGCCGTTGCGCGTTGGCGCGTGCAATTGCCAGAGCGGCAGTTGATACGTCGGTGGCCGTGACGCCGGTGCCGGGACGAGCAAGTGCAAGTGTTACGGCAATGGCGCCGCTGCCGGTTCCCAAGTCAAGAACACTAGCACTGGCGCGGCTGTCAGGCAGGCTGTGCTCTGCGAGGCGCGCCAGTGCTTGATCTACCAGGTGTTCTGTCTCTGGACGCGGGATGAGGGTTGCCGGCGAGACATGGAAATCGCGACCGTGGAATTCGCGGGTGCCGACGAGATAAGCGAAAGGCTCCCCCGCGGCGCGGCGCACGATAAGGCGGCGAGCGAGCACTGCCTCGTTTTCGTCAAGCGTGCGCTCGCCATGTGCGATGACGTACGCGCGCGTGCTCGCCAGTACGTGCGCGAGAATCATTTCGACTTCGCGCTTGTCGATCGTGCTGTGTTCGAGAACCGCAGAAATGGTTGGATTCACTGCGGGTTTCTCAATTCCGACCGTCTGTCGACCCGCTGTCGCAAATTTGCCGGAAGACAACCATCAAATCGTTATACATTCGTCGCCAGCGCCGCCAGCTGTTCCGCCTGGTGTTCGGCAATCAGCGCATCGGTCAGTTCTGTCAGATCGCCATCCATGATGTTGTCGATCTTGTAGAGCGTGAGGTTGATGCGGTGGTCGGTCACGCGGCCCTGCGGAAAATTGTAGGTGCGAATGCGCTCCGAGCGATCGCCGGAGCCGATGAGCAGCTTGCGTTCGGCCGCTTCCTTGGCGTTCGCCTCGCGGGTCTGTTTGTCCTTGATGCGCGCGGCCAGCACCCGCCAGGCCTGTTCCTTGTTCTTGTGCTGTGAGCGGCCGTCCTGGCATTCGACGACGATGCCCGAAGGCATGTGCGTCAGGCGCACCGCGGAATCGGTCTTGTTGATGTGCTGTCCGCCGGCACCCGAGGCGCGGAAAGTGTCCACCCGCACATCCGACGGATTGACCAGTACATCGCTGACATCGTCGGCCTCCGCCATGATCGCGACGGTTGCAGCCGAGGTGTGGATGCGGCCCTGCGTTTCGGTGGCCGGCACTCGCTGCACGCGATGGCCGCCCGATTCGAACTTGAGGCGGGAATAGGCGCCTTGCCCGGCGATTCGCGCGATCACTTCCTTGTAGCCGCCGACCTCGCCCTGCGATTCGGAGATGATCTCGACCTGCCAGCGCTGCCGTTCGGCATAGCGGCTGTACATGCGAAACAGGTCGCCGGCAAAGAGCGCGGACTCGTCGCCTCCGGTGCCGCCGCGCACCTCGATGAAAATATTCTTGTCGTCGTTGGGGTCCTTGGGGAGCAGCTGTTTTTGCAGGTCGATCTCGATGGTTTCAAGCTTCGTCTTGCCGGCCTTGATTTCCTCGTCGGCGAAGTCACCCAACTGGGCGCGCATCTCGGGATCGGCCGCCATTTCCATGGCGGCGGCGATATCGGCTTCCGATTTCTGATACTCCTTGAACAGGGCGACAACCGGCGACAAGTCGGCGTGCTCGCGCGTGATCTTGCGATAGCTGTCCATGTCGTTAACGACATTGGGATCGGCCAGGAAGCGGTCGAGCTCCACGAGGCGTTCGACTAATGA
The DNA here is from genome assembly GCA_031404095.1 of Betaproteobacteria bacterium. Lineage (GTDB taxonomy): Bacteria > Pseudomonadota > Gammaproteobacteria > Burkholderiales > Usitatibacteraceae > UKL13-2. The sequence continues at coordinate 3,946 of JANNGY010000353.1, forward strand.
CGCTAGTTTCTTTTCGATGGATGGTTTCATGATCAATACAACAGGACTGCTACGTCTCTTCCTGGTCTGGATACAGTTTTCCGAGGGCATCG
>JANNGY010000354.1:0-26873 GCA_031404095.1 Betaproteobacteria bacterium
CCGCTGCCGGGCGGCACGCAAGTGAACGTCAGCGGCTGACTGGCGTTCGCGAGGTTGCGTAATGCGCTATCGCTGAGGCGCTCCCCGGTTTTCATCAACCATGTGCCGTCGCTTTGCATGAGACCCGCGTGGGTCGTGCCATCGACGCTGGCCCGCACGGTGAGATCGCAGGCCGCGCGCGGGGTGGTGACGTTGGCCTGGCTTTTCAGCAAGGCGAGCCGCCCTTCTATAGCGGCGCCGGCGCCGGGCCGCCACGTCACCTGCTGGCCGACGATCGGCGCCAGATCGGAGTCCATCGCCAGCACGAACGCGGCGACCTGCGCACGCGTTGTCGCGGCGGGCGCGGGGAAGTTGAATACCGGATCGCTCAGGAACGAGTCGAGCGTGTCGACGCTGCCGTCGTGTGAAAAACCGAAACCGCGAATCTGCTGCCCGGTGGTGGCGCCGCTGGAGAGGCTGAAACCGAACATGCCGGCCTTCTGATAAACATTTCGCAGCTGCGGCACCTTGAAGTTTTCGCTGATGCGTCCACCCTCGAAGGACATGAGGCCGCTGGTGCCGAATTGCCCCGCCGACGGGTTCAGGGTGTGGCAGTGGTTGCAACTGCCGAGCAGCGTGATGCTGTTGGTGTTGAGGTAGATTTCGCGGCCGGCCTGTTCGGCGGCATTGAGCTGGTTGGTCAGCGCGCGTATCGGGTTGGGCGGCGTCGCAATGGCCATGGCAAAGTCTGTGAAGCTCTGCATCTCGCTGTCCGTCGGCTCGGTTTCCCGCCCGACCAGCCCCACAAAGGCGCTGCGAAATTCCTTGAAAGACGCTTCCTCAAGCGATTCGAGGCTGCCGCGAACGATCTGGCGATTGCTGCCGGTGCGGTCACCGCGCCAATGCAGCGGCCCGTTGCCGCGCATGCCGCGCAAGGTTTGCGTGCCCATCGGCCCCTTCATGGGATGAAATTGAAGCGTCGTACGTGGCACGTTCGGCACATAGGGGTTCGGATTGTTCTTCATCAAGTCGTCCGGGTTTCCCAGATCCCAGGCCAGGTGATCCATGTCGCCAAATATGTGGCAACTTCCACAGGATGAACTGCCGTTTGCCGAAGAGTCGCTCGCATCGTATAGAAACTTGCGACCCGCCTTGACGACCGAACTTTCCGGCGAAAACAGCGATGCGGTATGGAGCGTTGTCCTGTTGGCCGGGTCGATCACGCTCACGTTTTGCGCGATGCGCGAATAGACGTACAGGCGCTGGCCATTGGCATTCAGCGCGAGGCCCGCCGGCCCGGCAGGTACCGGAATATGCCGGGTACTGTCCGGGACGAAACTGGCTGACGACAGCGAAGCGGTCGGCAAGGCAGCCACCTTGCCCGAGCCGAATGCCGCCGCATAGAGTGTGCCGCCATCCGGGCTGAAAGCGAGGGCCGTCGGTTGCGCGAGCGTCTTCGCCTTGGTGGACGCCGCGACCGGCGCGCCTTGCGGCAGTGAAAAATTGAGGTGGCCATTCAAGTGCACCGCATCGACCCGTCTGGCGGCGACGTCGACGATGCTGATGCGGCTTTCGGCAATCCGCCCGCGCACGGTGGTCGCAGTGTTGCCCGGCCCCTCGAAACGAATCTGGTTCTGCGCCTCGGTGTTGCTCGCGTACACCGCGCCGCTGACCGGGTGCACCGCCAGATTGAACAGCGTCGTTCCCAGTCCGCTGACCTGGGTGGTGACGGTCGGCACGGGTGCGCTGGCATCGATGACGAAGAGGTCGAAATCCGGCAGCGTGAATTTGACTTTCGCGCTCCAGTCGGTGCCGGCGCCGTCACGCCACGCGCTGTCGTCGAAGCGCACGATCAGGCCGGTGCCGGGCGCGACGATATTTTCCGCGTTGCGATTTGGCAGGGGTTTGCCGCCCGTCACGGCGTCACGATGCAGGGCCGTGGTGCGATTGCCGGACATGAAAGGCGCGGCGTAAACCTTGCTGCCGTCGGCGCTCACGGCCAAGCCGCGGGGTGTTTCGGCAAACAGCGTGAGAATGGTCAGCGGGTTTCCATTGAGTGATTCATCCAGCGCGTTCGCGTCGAATACCCAGACGTCCGCGCGACCCTTGGCGGGTGTGGTGAGATCGGCGCTGGTGAATCCCGGCCGGTTCTGGCCGCGTGCCGCGGCGGTGATGAACGCGCGGCTGCGATCGGCGCCAGAGGTGTTACCCGCGAAGACGATATCGCGCGGTTCGTCGCCCACCTGCAACGTGCGCAACAGGCGAGGCGTGCCGTCGAGGCGCACCACGCTCACCGAGTCCGACAGGTGATTGACCACCCATACTTCATTGCTGTTGCGTTCGGCGACGGCTACTGGTTCCAGCCCCACCGGAACGGTGCTGGCGAGCCGCAGCATATCGCCCTCGACCGCATAAATCTCCAGGCAATTGGCCGGCGCATTGGCGACGTAAAGGCGCTGGCCGTCGGCGGACAGGAGAATCGGTCGCACCGGACCGCTTTCGAATACCGTCACCGAGGCCGGGGAGGTATCGGCGGAAACCGAATCGGTGCCGGACCCGCACTGAAACACCGGCTTTTGCAGGATCGTGCCGAGCGATTGCTGTATGTGCGCAGCGCCATTGGGCAGGTCGCCGAAGGGTTGCCGCGTGATCGACTTGGTCTGGGTGAATCCGTTCAAGGTGGAAACGAAGCTGCCGCTGCTGCCATTGGCAGCATTGAACGCCAGCGACGCATTGCCCGCCGGTGTCGCGACGACCGCCGCGGAATTGAAGGGCACGGTGCCGTAGTAAGGACCGGTCACGCTATAGAGCAAGCCGTTGAACGCGCTGGCGGAGGTGAATGTCACGCCGGGCAGGGTCACCCACAGGGGTTTGCCGTCCAGTCCGTAGGTGAACCACACGCCAAAAACATTGTTGCCGTGCTGGGCAAGCGTGAGGCCCCAGCCCGACTCGGCTTCGTTCCACCAGATATCGGTCACGTCGTTTCCCCAGTTCGGCGGCGCATTGCCGAACGGCTGACGTTCAATGAGCTTGGTCAGGCTGAGCGCACCGATGCTGACGGAAAAACTGGCTTTCCCCGCCGCCTGGCCGGCCGGTGCGAAATCCAGGCTGGCGGTGCCCACCTTGGTGGCGGTCACCTGGCTTGCCAGAAACGGCTGCGAATACGCCGGCCCGGTCGTCTGGTAGATATCGCCGCTGAAGTTGCGCTTGCCATTTGAAAACGTGCCGCCCGGAATGGTGAACCACGTCGGCTTGCCGTTGACGTCGTAGGTGTACCAGACGGCAAACAATTGCGAGCCGTGATCGGCAATGGTCAGCCCCCAGCCGGACTCGGCCGGGTTCCACCAGATGTCGGAGTAGTTCTGCGCCTGCGCCAGGTTCACGAACGCAAGGACGGCTAGCAGGCCGATGTGTCGAAAGAACTGCAGGAGAGAAAAAGAGACGCGTTGCATGGAGCTCGCCTTGCGTGGAGTTTATTGTGTCTTGCCGGTCGGATTGTCACATGGCGGGCGCACCAAATACGAAAGCCGGCGGCCGGTCGGCAATAGAAAGGCGTCGACTGGCAAATCGAGAGTTTGCGCGCGAATGGCGCAGTGGCAAATCCCGTGTCTGAACATCGCGAAATTTGCTACTTGGCAAATTGGTGTTGTCCCAATTGGCCGGCCGCCGCACACTGCGGGCAGGTTGACGGAGGGAGACGAAATGCGTTTGCGAAACATGGCGTACGCCTGGATAGCCTGCGGACTGGCCGCATGCGGCGGCGGATCTTCTTCCGGGCCGGAAAACCCAGCCCTGCTGTTGTTCACCGTCGGCACCAGCGTCGATGCCAACCTCACCCTCTTGCCCGCCACGCAATCTGTCGAACACGGCCGGCAAGCGACCTTTACCATCACCACGCGGCCCGGCTATGGCGTGAATGTGCTGTCCGGCTGTGGCGGGCAATGGAGCGGCAATACCTATACCACCGCCGCCATCACCGCCGCCTGCAGCATCACCGGTACCTCGAAGCCGACCTACGCGCTCAATGCCATTCGCCTCAAGCCCAACGCGCTGTTCCACGATGAATTCGCCACTGCACCGGTGCTGGTCGAAGCGGTCAGCAGCGGCGCATCCGGGCTGAAAATTTACGCCCATTACTTTAGCAACTGGTTTAACAACAACGCCACCCAGGGAGTCATCAAAGTGCCACTGTTTGACGACGGCACGCATGGCGACCGCATCGCCAACGACGGCATTTATTCGGCGCAGTTTTCCACGGGCTTGGTGCCGCGCTTGCGTTATCACGACCGGACCGTGGACCAGCTTTCGCTCACCATTTTCGCCGAGGACGACGTTGGGAACTTTGTGGCGCCGAATAACAGCTTCAATTCAAACGTCAATCTCGGTGTGGTTGACCGTGCGCTGGCAGTGGCGACTGTGAGCCCCGGCGCGGGCGTACATGTCGCTAGCCACATGGTCAACATTGTGATGCCGAACCCGGCAAACCAGAGCACGGCGGCGGTACAGAAGCTGTACCAGTATTTTCCAGATGTGTTCAACGGGGTTTCCGTCAGTTTGCTCGGTATGACCTCGGGCAACAATGTGGCCAGCGGTGCGGCCGTTCGCAATGCAACGCAGGGAACCAATCAACCGGTCTATGACAACTCCCGGGTTTATGGCAGTAACGGCGTACTCGCCAGTTCGGCCCATCTGAATGGCGACATCATCGGCCTCGCGTTCAATCATGAGGTCGGCCATTCCACCAGTTTTTTTCTCAATAGCCCGCAACTGGACCTGACCGGCGGCTCGACTTATCACGTCGGCCCGTCGACGCTGGAGGGTCTGATGGGTAACTGGGTCATTTTGCGCGAGCAGCCCAACGGCGATTTTCTGCCCACGCCAGGCAATGCCAACGGGCAGCAATATGGCCGCCAGTTCGCCGACCTCGAGTTGTACCTGATGGGGTTACTGCCACCTGCCAGTGTGGGGGCCGAGTATTTCGTGTTGGACAAGTTGGTGAATCTTGGCGGCGAGATCATTCCGCGCGACAAGGTGGCACGGGTGACGATCGGCGACATCATCCGTGTCTACGGCGAGCGGATTCCCAGCGCGGTCACCAGCCAGAAGTCATTTCGCTTTGCATTCATTGCCATGTCGGAGACGCCCGCCACGCCGGCCGAGATCGCGATCGTCAATCGCGTGGCGGCTTACCAGGAGAGCGCGTCGCCAGGAGCGGAAATTGATAAAGCCGGCCTGTTTCCCGTCATCTCCATGCGGCCGTTCCGATCCGCCACCAAGGGCCTGGGAGAAATGATTACACGGCTGCCGGGGCTTAAGTAGGCTGCCGGCGCCAGGCTGCCCGCAAATCGCCGATTGGGCATTTGCCGGTTGTTTCGTCAGCCCGCAACGCGGGTCACGACGACTGTTTCAATTTCCGGTAAGTGCGGTCCGCTTCGGCGCCGCGATCCGTGTCGACGAGTCCGCGTTTGATATCGCGGGCTGCCTGCTTCATTGGCTCGCTCGGTATGGCGCCGGCCGGGTTGATTGATTCGTCGGGCGCTTTCGGCAATCTGCGTGCCGGCTTGCCTAAAGATTGGCGCTTTTCCGGCGCGACCAGCTTGGCCTTCAATCGAATCGACTTACCCACGGTGCCCGGCGGTGGCGATCCTTCGGCCGTGAAGTCCGTATTCTGTTGCTCGATGGTCTTGACCTTTGTTGCCGGAGCGGGAGGAGTTCGGAGCATGTGGAATCCTTGGTGAAGTGGGTTGAGACGGCCAGGCTGCTAGGCTGCCAGGCGCCTTCTGTCATCTCGCATCGCCCGCACGCGATCATGATTTTCCTGTGCGCCATTGAGCTGCAGCATGACCACCGGGCGCACATCTGCCGGCAGGTCCTGCTCCAGCGCATGTCGATAGCTGCGAATCGCCGCGTCTTCGGCGCGTTCACATTCCTCCAGTACGGCGAGGTCGCTGTTGCTGCTGATGGCGGCGCGCAGATTGAGCCAGGCCCGGTTGACCGAACCCATGACGGAGCCGAGCGGTTCCGGGGTGCCAGAGTGTTTTATAACCAGTTCTTCGAGCGGGTGCACGCTCTCGCGGCAGCGCGTTGCGCAGATCGTGAAATAGGCGCGAAGTGCCGCATCTTTTGCGTCTTCGGCGCAGGCGGTGAATCCCTTGTCGCCGTCGCGCGAGGTTTCGATAAGTGTGTTCAGCGTATCGATGAGTTCATTGTTTTCCATCAGGGTCTCCTGGTTGGCGGCGGTGCCGCGGAACTCCCGGCCGGGAGAAGTTGGGCGAAAGGTGGGTTCGCACAATGAAAAGGCAACGCGGCCAGGATTTGAACTGATGTTGAAGAAGTGCGGCAACGGCGCCCATCAGACAACGTCGACATCTTGTGTCAGACAACAAGACAAGGCGCGCATCGACGGGCGGCCCATGCTTTCGCCCACCATTTCATTGAGGCCCCTCGGCGCAAATCCAACCGGCTCCGTTGGCGCGTCAAACCGGAAGCAAGACCATGAGCGCAGGCGACGGGCCCGGCGCGGTTTCTTCACGAGAGGGCGCAAATGAAACGGTTGCAAGCCTGTTTGACGGCAGCCCTGGTTATGGTTGCGGGTGTCGCCAGCGCCCATGATTGTCCCGCCGGCACGAAGGCAGGGACGCAAGCACCGGTGCAGGTCAAGTTTGTCACGGCCGACATCGATCTCTTTTGGCGCGCGTATGACCTGTCCACGCCGGACACGATCGCCGCCGTTCTGGACCGCGAGTATCTAAAAAAGGGATCGGAAGGCCTCGCCGAGTTCACGCGCCTGCGGATCGGCGACAGCAAGCAGTTGGCCGCGGGGATGCAGGCGCATCCAAAATACTACGCGGCGCTACGGGCGAAATCGCTAAAGGTTGCGTCCTTTCAGCCCGCCATGCGTGCCGCATTCCAGTGCCTGCGGGATATTTATCCCGGGGCAGTCATGCCGGAGGTGTATTTCCTCATCGGTCGCATGAACTCGGCCGGCACGGTCGATGCCAGCAAGCTGCTGATCGGCGTGGACATGTTCGGCAAGGAAGACAAAGGTAACAAGGGTGACGAAGGTGCGATGGCCGAACTCGGCCGCTGGCACCAGGCGGTGGTGGCGCCGATTGAGCGTATTCCGTATATCGTGGCGCACGAGCTGATCCACGCCCAGCAGGACAATGCCCCGAGTGAAACGCTGTTGGCAGCTGCGCTCAACGAAGGCGTGGCGGATTTCATTGGCCAGCTGATTTCCGGCCAGACCATCAATCCGCACCTCCATGAATTTGCCCGCAACCGGCATGCTGAACTCTGGCGCGAGTTCGAGAAGGACATGCGCGGCAAGGATCTGAGCCGCTGGCTGTACCAGGGCGAGAAAGCGACCGCGGGCTGGCCGGCCGACCTGGGCTACTACGTGGGCCAGCGGATCGCCGAAGCCTACTACCTGCAGCACCGCGACAATGGTAGCGGGGCGCGGGCGATCCACGACATGCTGTACATTCGCGACTACGAGGCGTTTCTAAGAGCCAGTGGTTATGCCGGGAACACAACACTCATTGCACGAGAGTAAGCCCACGACGTCCACGCATGCGCGCCTTGCGCCGCGGAAGTCGCGCACGTTCCGGTTCCGGCCGGCGGGCCTCCGCAGCTTGTCGCCACGCCGCCCGACGCCGGCGTCCGGTACGCGGCGAAGGGCAGCGGGCGCAAGGATATTCCCGAAAACGGCCGTTGACCACCAGCGAGCCACGCGAAATCTGATTCGCGTTAACATCCTTGCATGATCGTGCCCACCCTCATTCCCCGCCTGTTTCACCTGCTGGTGTTTTGCTGCGCGCTGTGCGGCGGCGCGAATGCGACCGAGGTCAAATCCTTCGTGCCCAGTCCGCACGCCATCGATATCCCGCGCTGGTTCAGCGATTCCTTCCTCGACCTGCGCGAGGAAGTTCAGGATGCGGCGCGCCAGCAGAGGCGGCTCCTGATCTACTTTGGCCAGGATGGCTGCCCCTATTGCAAGGCCCTGATGCAGGTCACCTTCAGGCAACCCGATATTGTCGCCAAGACCCGGCAGCATTTTCTGCCGGTGGCGCTGAACCTGTGGGGCGATCGCGAAGTGACATGGATCGACGGCCGCCGCATGAGCGAAAAGGAACTGGGCGCGGTACTGAAAGTGCAATTCACGCCGACGCTGCTGTTCTTCGACGAACAGGGCAAAGTGGTGCTGCGGCTGAATGGCTACTCGCCGCCGGAAAAATTCCGCGTGGCGCTCGACTACGTCGGGCTCCGCCTCGAAAAGAAGCAGTCCTTCACCGACTATCTCGCGGCGACTGCGGCCATCGCAACCGGCGCGCAACTGGCGAACGAGACGTTTTTCGCGCCGGGCCCGGTGGAGTTGCCTCGCCTGATGAAGGCCGCGGCCAAGCCGGTCGTCGTGGTGTTCGAGCAACCTTCATGCCGCGAATGCGATGAACTTCATCGCGTGGCCTTCCAGCGCGCGGAGACTCGCCAGTTGCTCGAACGTTTCACGGTGGTGCAGGCCGCACTGGCCGGCGAGCGCAAGGTGGTCACGGCCGGCGGCATGCACATGAGTGAACGCGACTGGGCGCGCGCACTGAAGGTCGTTTACGCACCGAGCCTGGTGTTCTTCGATACCGCCGGCAGGGAAGTGTTCCGTGTCGAGGGCTATATGCGTCCGTTCCATATCGCCTCGGCGCTCGATTATGTCGGTAGCGGCGCCTACCGGGACGAACCGAGCTTTCAGCGTTTTGTGCAAAAGCGCGCCGATACGATGCGCGCGGCGGGGAAGCAGGTGGAGCTCTGGAACTAGTGTTGTGCTTCATTCTGTTTGTGACTTGTTCGAGTATTCGCGCGGTCTCACCAGCTTGCGCCTCCTTCCCCCATGAAAATGGCGGACCCCCGAAAAGGGGGTGCAGAGGGTGGGATGGGGGTGAATTCGCGAGCATCGCCCCCATCCCACCAGGCCGCCCGTCAATTTCGCCACGACGCAAACATGTCAACTCCGGCCGATTATTGAGAATTACAAAACACCATGACAGATTTCGTCGTCCCGGCGGACCGCTCCAAAGGCGGCGCCGGGCCGGGACCCAGTCCTGTCGTCATTCCGAACAATACGATGGACTGGATTCCGGCCTTCGCCGGAATGACGAATCAATTTGGTACTTGTCATGCAATTATGTAGTTCCCAATAGTTCGTAGAATAGCGATACAAGAATAACCGGCACCCCCTTGCTTCACAGCCCCCACGTGTTCAGCTATTTCGAAAAACTTGTCGATCCCTATCCGGACGGCGCCCCGGCGCCGACGCCGAATACGTTTCTCGCATTCATGTGGGCGGCGTCCGACGGCATGCGGCCGTACCTGCTGTTCATGACGCTCTGCACCGCCGCCATCGGCGTGTTCGAGGCGTTCCTGTTCGGCATGCTGGGAAAAGTGGTGGACTGGCTGGCGAAAACCGAGCCCGCGCTACTCTGGACCGAACAGCGCGGCACCTTTCTGCTGCTCGCGGCCATCCTCATTGCCAGTCCGCTGGTGGTCGCATTGCAGGCACTGCTGAAACACCAGGCCATGGCCGGCAATTTTCCGATGCGCCTGCGCTGGAAGTTTCACCGGCTGATGCTCTCGCAAAGCCTGAGTTTCTACCAGGACGAATTTGCCGGCCGGGTCGCCACCAAGGTCATGCAGACCGCGCTGGCGGTGCGCGACGTGTGGATGATCGTCGCCGACATCCTGGTATTCGTCGCCATCTATTTTGCGACCATGATCGTCATCGTCGGCAGCTTCGATTTGTGGGTGGTGTTGCCGTTCGCGGCCTGGCTAGCGCTGTATGCGCTGGCGATCCGTTACTTCGTCCCGCGCCTGGGCAAAGTCGCGCAGGAGCAGGCGGACGCGCGCTCGCTCATGACCGGGCGCGTCACCGACGCCTACACCAACATCGCCACGGTCAAGCTCTTTTCCCACACCAACCGCGAAGCGGGCTATGTGCGCACCGCCATGCAGGAGTTCATGCAGACGGTGTACCGGCAGTGGCGCATGATCACCGCCTTCGAGGTGGTGAACCAGTTGCTGAGCGTGCTGCTGATCGGCGCCACCACCGGCGTCACGCTGTGGCTGTGGACCCAGGGCCGGGTCGGCGTCGGCGCGGTCGCGGCCGCGTCGGCGATGGCGATGCGATTGAACGGCATTTCGCACTGGATCATGTGGGAATTCGCCGCGCTGTTCGAGCACATCGGCACCGTGCGCGACGGCATGACAATCCTCGCGCGGCCGCATACGGTGGTCGATGCGCCCGATGCAAAACCACTGGTGGTGGCGCGGGGCGAAATATGCTTTGACAATATGAGCTTTGCTTACGGCGGTGCCGCCAAACCGTGCGCCGGCCACGGCAATGGCAACGGCGGTGATACGGATGACGCCCGTCCGGCCCACCGGAACGTGATCGACAACCTGAATCTCACCATTCGCGCCGGCGAGAAAATCGGCCTGGTGGGCCGGTCGGGGGCGGGCAAGTCCACTATCGTCAATCTGCTGTTGCGTTTCTACGATGTGCGTCACGGCCGCATCCTGATCGACGGCCAGGATATCGCCCACGTCACGCAGGACAGCCTGCGCACCAATGTCGGCATGGTGACGCAGGATACGTCGCTGCTGCATCGCTCGGTGCGCGAAAACATTGTCTATGGCCGGCCCGACGCGAGCGATGGCGACATGATCGCCGCAGCCAAACGCGCCGAGGCGCATGAATTCATCCAGCAGCTCACCGACCCCGCCGGCCGGCACGGCTATGACGCCCATGTCGGCGAGCGCGGCGTGAAACTCTCCGGCGGCCAGCGACAGCGCATTGCCATCGCGCGCGTGAAGCTGAAGGACGCGCCGATATTGCTGCTCGATGAAGCCACCAGTGCGCTCGATTCCGAAGTCGAGGCGGCGATCCAGGCGAGCCTGTACAAGCTGATGGAAGGCAAGACGGTGGTGGCGATCGCGCATCGTCTTTCCACCATCGCCGCCATGGACCGGCTCATCGTGCTCGATGAGGGCCGCGTGGTGGAAGAGGGCGATCACCAGAGCCTGCTGGCGCTCGATGGACTCTATGCGCGCCTGTGGGCGCACCAAAGTGGCGGGTTCCTGGGAGATGCGCTCGATGAGTCGGAGTTGCGAGTCGTGGGGAAGCATGCCGGGCAGGCGTTGGTGAATTGACGCCGCCAGCGGGCCTCGCCACGGCTGTCGCCCCACGCAGTCATTGCTGAATCAATTTTGTGTCGCGCGACAGGTGTGCGTCAGCGCGCCCCGTCCGCGTTCCAGCCCAGTAGTACCGCACCCCACCGCTGGCGCTTGACGAACAATGGCGCCGTCAGGACGGTAACGATTGCCCCGGTGTCGCGGGCGTAGGTCTGGACCAGGAATTCATTCGCCGCGGCGGGCGTTTCGGTGAGATTGCAGCCGGCGCGGACAAACTCTTCGCGCTTGGCCTGATTGGGCAAGGCGGCGGCGCGAGGTAATCCGACGCGCGCACCCCGTACCAGCACACGCTGGTCGGTGAAGAAGCGCTTGATGCGATTGCCGACGAGATCCTTGTCCGGCACGCCGGTCCAATCCTGGCAGTACTCGCTATTGTGGATGGGGCCATAGGAGTTGAGGTCGATAAGCAGCGCGAAAATCAATCCGGGTTCCCGCGACTTGATTTCATCCATCGCTACCTGCAGCGCCTCGTCCACCAGGGCGTCGTAACGCGTGTGGTACTTGGGCGGCGCAAAGCCGCCCGGCGGTACGCGACTCACGTCGAAGAGATGGGCGAGCGAGTGGATTTCGGCGCCGCGGATTTCCCGGTAATCGAACGCCAGTACATCGTTGAGCGAGCAGCGGCCGGAATCGATGGCTTCCTCGAAAATGCGTGTCCCGCGCTTCGCCAGGTCGCGCGCGTGCGCGAGAGTGCGGTGAAAAATCGTCTCCGTGTCGACATTCGCGAAATATTGAAACGTCTCTTCGGTCAACTCGGAGAGCGCAAAGGTCGCTGCCGTCATTGCCTCCGCGTCTTTGCTGATGGCCTGGCCTGCCGCGGTCGCGGACTTGAGCTTTGCGAACACCTCCTCGATTCCGGTTCGTTGCTGGTTGACGGCTTCGGCAATCGACTGCATATGCGACGCCACGTCGGTGGCAAGGGCAGTCAGGCGCTGCATCGATTCGCCGATGGTGCGCGCATGATTGGCCGTTGCCTCGACCAGTCCTTCGCTCGCCTGCACGGCCTCATGCGTCGGCGAAAGATCTTCGGTTATGCCGTTCAGAAGCGCCTTGATATCGCGCGTGCGCGCGGCTGTATTCTCGGCGAGCGAGCCCACTTCCTTGGCCACCACGGCGAAGCCGCGCCCGTGCTCGCCGGCGCGCGCCGCTTCGATGGCGGCATTGAACGACAGGAGCCTTGTCTGGCGCGAGATATTGTCGATGACTTCGCTGACCTGCATGATCGACTGGACATTCTTGAAGAGTCGTTCAAGGCGTTCCACCGTCTGGTGCATTTGTTCCTGCAACTGCTCAGAAGACGCAACGCCTTGTACGCTCAGGAGACGGCCTTCCGATGCGACCTGGTTCATTTCGCGCGCCGCCGCATCGGTATGTTGCGACGCAGCGGAAATCTGCTTTATGTCATCGTTCAACCGGCTGGCTGTACGCAACATGTCGGCAATGGCGACATTGCTCTGCCGGGCCTGCGACGACACCGAGCTCAATCGCAGTGAGGTGCGGGCGGCGCCGACGGCAGTCCGGGTAATGGCATCCTGCAACGCGACGAACATCGGGCGCAACATGGCGCGGCTGGCAAGACTGCCGGTGATGCGTGACCACCAGCCGCTCCCGCCGGTGCCGGCATTAACGACCGTTTCCTGGACGTCGACCATCACGGGCGCAGAGACACCGCGCGCGGGCCACCTCACCGGAAGCGGTGCAGGATGGGAGGGGCGATTCTCGACGTCTGGCATCTGTAGGCTCCACGAGAGGTTCGGAAGTCATACTAGCGTGTAAATCCTGATTCACCAACGTCCGCGTCATCGCACTGCCGGCAAGGCGCACACATGCGCTGGCAGGCGGCCGGCAAACGCCGGTGTTTTCTTCCTTGGAAATGCGAGTCCATTGCTGTCCCAACGGAAAGGGAATGCCGGCGAGGCTTCCTGGAATATCATCCGTGTTGTCCCTGCACCGAAGGCTGCCTGTTCGTGAGTACAACCCTCCACCAGAATCGCAACATTTCGCTGCTCGCCTCCGCCCAGGCGCTGCTGTTTACCAACAATGTCACGCTGATTGCCCTGAACGGGCTGGTCGGATATCAACTCGCGGCCGACAAATCGTTCGCGACCTTGCCGGTCACCACGCAGATTATCGGCTCGGCGCTGTTTGCGATGCCGGCCTCACACCTGATGCAGCGCATCGGCCGTCGCGCCGGATTCCTGGTCGGGACCGGTTGCGGTCTGCTGGGCGGGGCTATTGCCACGCTGGGTGTTGCCCTGCAAAGCATGGCACTGCTCTGCCTGGGCACGTTTGTGCTCGGCATCTACGCCGCATTCGGCCAGTTCTATCGCTTTGCCGCCGCTGATGCGGCGTCGCCGCAGTTCAAGGCCAAGGCCATTTCGCTGGTGGTCGCCGGCGGACTGGTGGGCGGCATTGTCGGCCCGGCGCTGTCGAAATGGACACGGCATCTGGCGGCCACGGAATTTCTCGCCTCGTATGCCTCGCTGATGGTGTTCTGCCTGTGCACGGCAGCACTGCTCACGTTCTTGCGCATGCCGGCGGCCAAGGCCGGGGTCAATGCCGCGCCCGCGCGCTCGCTCGGCGCCATCGTGCGTCAGCCGGCCTTCGTGGTGGCCACGCTGGTCAGCGCGCTTGGCTACGGGGTGATGAACCTGCTCATGACCGCCACGCCACTGGCGATGGGTGTTTGCGGCTATCCGTACAGCGACGCCGCCAACGTCATTTCCGCGCACGTGATCGCCATGTTTGCGCCGTCGTTTTTCACCGGCAGCCTGATCCAGCGCGCCGGCGTACTGAAGGTGATGCTGGCCGGCGTGGCGATCATGTGCCTGTGCCTGGCGGTCTCGCTGTCGGGCGTCAGTGTGGCGCACTTCTGGTGGTCGCTGGTCCTGCTGGGAATCGGCTGGAATTTCATGTACGTCGGCGGCTCGACCTTGCTTACCGAGTGCTACCAGCCGTCCGAAAAAGCCCGCGCACAGGGATTGCACGACCTGCTGGTGTTCTGCACGACGGCCATCTCTTCGTTCGCCTCCGGCCTGTTGCTGAAGTCCAACGGCTGGGCGATGCTTAACTATGCGGCCGTACCGCTGGTGGTGTTGAGCGCCCTGGCGATACTCTGGCTCCTGAAGCGCCGCCGCGCCGACCTGCCGGCGAAACTGGCGGCGGGCTGACCGCGTCAATCAGTTTTTTCGAGTTGTTGAGGGCGGAACCTGCGCCGTGTGCCTGTTCCTGCTGCCCGCTTTACAATGCATGCCATGAACATTGCCGACCTGCGTAAAGACTACAAAGCCGCGTCGCTGTCCGAGAGCGATGTGGCGGGTTCGCCCTTCACGCAGTTCGACCAGTGGCTGAAAGACGCGATTGCCGCGCAGCTCGCCGAGCCGACCGCGATGACGCTGGCCACGGTTGGCGCGGACGGGCGGCCCTCCACCCGCGTGGTGCTGCTCAAGGGCAGCGACGGGCGCGGACCGGTATGGTTTACCAATTACCAGAGCCGCAAGGGCCTCGAGCTGGCAGGCAATCATTTTGCGGCGCTGCAATTTCACTGGGTGGAGCTCGAACGGGTGGTACGCATCGAAGGCCGCGTTGAAAAAGTGAGCGAGGCCGAAAGCGATGCCTACTTCGACACCCGCCCGCTCGATTCGCGCATCGGCGCGTGGGCATCGCCGCAGAGCGAGACGATTTCCGGGCGCGCCATACTGGTGGCGCGGGCGGCGGAATTCGCGGCGAGATTCCTGCTGCGTCCGCCGCGTCCACCGCACTGGGGCGGATACCGCTTGCTGCCGGACCGGTTTGAATTCTGGCAGGGCCGGCCGAGCCGCTTGCACGATCGCATACTCTACCGGCTTGACAACGGCGCGTGGCATACGGAACGCCTGGCGCCCTGACCAAAGAAACGGAAGGCAATCATGAAACGGGTATTCAAATGGATCGGCCTCATTGTCCTCGCCCTGGTGCTGCTCGCGGCCGCGCTCGGCGCGCACACCTGGTATGCCAAGCCGCTCGCGATCAACTGGTTCTACACCCGCGTGTTCGCCCAGTTTGCACTCAACAACCCTGAGCTGTTGACTCAGTTGCGGATGCTCGAACAGGCCGGCATTCGCGGACACAACGCAAAGTTGGCGGATGCCTCACCGGCCGAGACAGAAAGAGCGATGCAGCGCCTGAAGGAGGACTACGCCACGCTGAAGAGCTACGACACCAGCGCATACACCGGGCAGGATCGGCTGTCGTACGAGATCCTCGAGTATTTCCTCGGCACCCAGGTGCGCGGCGAGCGCTGGCGCTATCACAACTTTCCGGTCAACCAGCTGTTCGGCATCCAGAGCCAACTGCCCAACCTGATGACCCAGTCGCAGCAGGTCAATGATGCGACCGATGCCGAACACTATCTGGCAAGGCTCGCCCTGTATCCGCGCAAGATCGATGAAGTGATCGAGAGCCTGATGTTGCGCGAGGGCAAGAAGATCATTCCACCGAAATTTGCAGTGGAAAAAGTAGCCGTGCAGATCAAGGATTTCCTGGCCACGGGCGCAGCAGGTAACGCGCTCGTTACGTCATTGAAAGCCAAGCTGGACAAACTGCCCGCGGACAAGATGACGCCGGCGGCGCGGGATGCACTGGTCAAGCGGGCCGAGGAAAACGTGACCGCGCATGTGATTCCCGCCTACACCAGGCTCGCCGCCTATGTCGAGAGCCTGCGCGCCAAGGCGCTTACCAACGATGGCGCGTGGTCGCTGCCGGATGGCGAGCAGTATTACCAGTATCAGGTCGAATCGCAGACCACCACCAAAATGAATGCGGTCGAATTGCACCAGATCGGATTGCAGGAAGTGGCGCGCATCGGTGCCGAGATGGATGCGATCCTCGAGCAGGAGGGGTACAAGCAGCCCAGCCGTGCCGCGCGCCTGGCGGCGTTGTCAAAAGCGCCCACGCAGGTCTATCCGGATAGCGATGCCGGCCGTGCCATGGTACTCAAGGATTACCAGGCCATCATCGAGGAAATGTCGGCCGGCCTCGACCCCTGGTTCGGCACCAAGCCGAAGGCCAAGGTGGTGGTGGAGCGGGTTCCGGCGATGGCCGAGAAATCTTCCGCCTTTGCCTATTACAACCCGGCGCCCTTCGACGGTTCCAAGCCGGCCGTGTTCTACGTCAACCTGCGCAGAGTCGATGAAATCGCCAAATTCAGCATGCGCTCGCTGGCCTATCACGAGGCGATACCCGGCCATCATTTGCAGATCGCAATTGCCCAGGAACTCAAGGGCCTGCCGATCTTTCGCAACATCATTCCCTTTACCGCCTACGGCGAGGGCTGGGCGCTCTACGCCGAGCGGCTGGCGTGGGAGGCCGGTTTTCAAAAGAATCCGCTGGATAACCTCGGCCGGCTGCAGTATGAGATGTTCCGCGCGGTGCGGCTGGTGGTGGACACCGGCATACACGCCCAGCGCTGGACGCGCGAGAAAGCCATCGAGTACATGGTGGCCAATACCGGGATGACGGAAACGGAAGTGGAGGTCGAAATCGAGCGCTACTTCGTGATGCCCGGCCAGGCGCTGGCGTACAAGGTCGGCATGATGAAGATTCTTGCCCTGCGTGACAAGGCAAAGCAATCGCTGGGCGCGAAATTCGACATCCGCGATTTTCACGACGCGGTGCTGAAGAACGGCGGGATGCCGCTCGATGTGCTGGAGCGGGTGATCAATGACTATATTGCGGCGAAGAAGGCGTGAGGCTTCGGTGATGCCGGCAGCCGCCCGGGTGGGAGCTTGGGGCACTTTGAAATTCACGCAAATACGTAGCGATATTCAGTGCCAGGCACTTCCCCCTTTGCAAAAGGGGGACTGAGGGGGATTTTCGATTGTTCCAATCCACGAAATGCTGCAAATCCCCCTCAATCCTTGCAGGACGCACGGCCCACTGCATTGGGCCGCCGTTCAGCAGGCGCACCGCATGCGGTGCGAAACCCCTGCTTCACCTTGCAGGACGCACGGCCCACTGCATTGGGCCGCCGTTCAGCAGGCGCACCGCATGCGGTGCGAAACCCCTGCTTCACCCCCTTCGTCGAAGGGGGAGAGCTTGCGAGGGGGCATTGCCCGCAAAAGATCGCGACAATAAAGGGCTGGCGAAAATTTCAACAAGCCTCTGGCGTGGATGGACTAACCGCCGCCGCCGCAATTTGGTATAAATCACCATGATCCTTCAACTCTTCGACCCGCCTTCGTCCACCTACACCTACATTGTCATTGACGAGGCCACGCGCGAGGCCGCGATCATCGACCCGGTGCTGGGGCACACCGCCCGCGACCTGGCCGAACTGGCGCGCCATGGCCTCAGCCTGCGCTGGATTCTCGACACCCACGTGCACGCCGACCATGAGACCGGCGCCAACGCACTAAAGGCCGCGACCAGCGGGGAGACCGCCGTAGGCGCTGCGTGCCTGTCGGTCGGCCACGACCGCGCCCTGCGCGACGGTGACGTCCTGCCAATGGGCGGCAGCGCGATACAGGTCATTTCCACCCCGGGCCATACGCCGGGCAGCGTCAGCTATCGGTGGCACGACAGAGGCACCGACAATTTATTCACCGGCGACGCCCTGCTCATCGAGGGCTGCGGTCGTACCGATTTCCAGGAAGGCAGCAGCGATGAGCTTTTTGACAGCATCACGCGTAGGCTGTTCGTCCTGCCCGATGCCACCATTGTCTGGCCCGGCCACGACTATCGCTTCCGCGCCAGCAGCACCATCGGCCATGAGAAGCGCAACAATCCGCGCCTGGCCGGCAAGGACCGTGCGGCGTTCCGCGAATTGATGGCGAATCTCAAGCTGGCGCCGCCAAAGCAGATTGAGCATGCCGTTCCCGCCAACCGGCATGCCGGCGCCCTGCAATCCGGCGAGGCGGCACCGTCGATGGTCATGGCGCGCGACATCGGTCGCGAATTCGACCCCGCGCAGGACGCCCTGGTGGACCTGCGCGCTGAGGCCGATATCGCCGCGGACTTGTTGCCAAATGCGCTGCCGCATGCGCTGCGGGTGGCGGGCAACGATATCGGTGAATTGATCGACATCGCGCACCGTCACCGCAAGCTCTTCCTGATTTGCCGTTCCGGCCGACTTTCGCTGATGGCGGCGGACGCGCTGCTCAAGGCGGGCTGCGAGAACGTGTGGAATGTGACCGGCGGCGTGACCGCCCTGCGTGCCCTCGACCCGGTCGCACGCGAGGCGCGCAATCACGATTGACGCCGCCGCTTTCGCTGCATAGAACTACACATCAGCGCGGCGTTGGCCTACATCGCGATCAATCGTTGCAGCGTACGATTTTCCATGTCGCGCACCCAAATGGAGCACATTGTCATGGCATCGACACAGAAAAACGTCATGTTCGCCGTCCGCGAAGAGATCATCGAGGACCACGCCTCAGGGCTGACGCTTCAATTCGAGCAGGACGAGGCCGGCACGACCCGGATGCGAATTCACGGCGATCAGGCGTCCGGGGATCGCGAAATACATATTGGTGCCGCGGATGACGTTGTGGAGGCGGGCGCGGTGCTTACGTCGACCTGCTGTCCTTCCTGGCTGCGTGAAACTGCCTTCGGCGCTTAGCGCGGCGAGAACTGCGCCAGTCATTGCACGCTTGCCGCGCCAGGCAAATGTGAAGTCGGCGGGGCCCGTGCCACGACTTGCGACCGGTGAATGATAGACGTCGGCAACCGGTGGCCACGTCAAACCCTAGCATCCATGCGCTTCTTCAGCCAGTTTTAGCCGAAACGCCGCGCCAGTGCTTGAGTTTGTTTCGGCCCGTACTGCGCTTGACTGACCGGCACTCGCCCCCAATTTATAAGTGTTGTGCGGACGCCTTGGGCATCGGTGAGCCGGCTGCTGTTGATCGCCGCACCAATCGACGCGCGGCGAACCGCGTCTCTCGTGCCAGAATCTGCGTTCTGTCCCCGGTTCACCTACCGAATGAAAAATGTCCGCCACCGCCAGTAATGAAATCCCGTCCCACCCTGCCAGCCCTTCGGACGCCAGCCGGAAAAGCAGCCTTGCCACGTTAAAAGGATTGCTCCCGTTCCTCGCGCCTTACCAGCGTCAATTCCTGATGGCCGCCATCGCCTTGCTGGTCGCGGCGGGCGCGACGCTGGCGATCCCGTACGCGTTCAAGCAGATGATCGATCTCGGCTTCGGCGCAGCCGGTTCGAAGAGTACGGAGCATATCGATTTCTACTTCCTCGCCTTGTTCGGCGTAGCCACGGTACTGGCGGTATCCACCGCGGCGCGCTTTTTCGCCGTCTCCTGGCTGGGAGAAAGGGTAACGGCGGACATCCGCAGCGCGGTGTATCGCCACGTTGTCACGCAAAGCCCGCAATTCTTCGAGATCACGCGCAGCGGCGAAGTGCTGTCGCGCCTGACGGCGGATACCACGCTGATCCAGTCCCTGGTCGGCACCAGCATCTCGATGGCGCTACGGAATTCGCTGCTGTTCGTGGGCGGCCTCGGCATGATGTTTTTCACCAGTGTGAAGCTGGCCTCGATCATCATCGTGCTGCTGGTGGCGGTGATCGTACCGATTATTGTTTTCGGCCGCCGCGTTCGCACGCTGTCGCGGGACTCGCAGGATCGCATTGCCGATGCCTCGGCCGTCGCCGGAGAAATCCTCAATGCCATGCCGACCGTGCAGGCGTACACGCACGAGAAAATCGAAGCCGAGCGCTTCGGCGCCTCGGTCGAGCGCGCCTTCACCACCGCCATTCGCCGCATCCGCGCGCGTTCACTGTTGACCGTGCTGGCCATCGTGCTGGTGTTCGGCTCCATCGTCTTCGTGCTGTGGCTGGGCGCGCATGCGGTGATGCAGGGCACCATGACCGGTGGTGAGCTCGGCCAGTTCATTCTCTATTCCGCACTGGTGGCCGGCGCGGTCGGGGCGCTGGCTGAAACGCTGGGCGAAGCGCAGCGCGCCGCCGGCGCCACCGAACGCCTGCTCGAACTGATGGCCGAACGTTCGCCGATCCAGTCTCCGCTTCAGCCGAAGTCGCTGCCGGCTCGCACCCAGGCGGGCGCCGCGCTCGCGCTGCACGACGTCACGTTCCACTATCCGTCACGCCCGCAGTCGTCGTCGCTCGAGCACTTCACGCTCAACGTCAAGCCCGGCGAAACCGTTGCCGTGGTCGGGCCTTCCGGCGCCGGCAAGACCACGCTGTTCCAGTTGCTGTTGCGTTTTTACGATCCGCAGCAAGGCCGCATCCTGCTCGATGGCGTGGAAATCCGCGATCTCGATTTGCACGTGTTGCGCGATGCCATCGGCATCGTCCCGCAGGACACGGTGATCTTTGCCGCCGATGCGATGGCGAATATCCGTTACGGACGCGTCGACGCCACCGACGCGGAAGTCATCGCGGTGGCAAGAATGGCAGCGGCCCATGAGTTCATCGAGAAGCTGCCGCAGGGCTATCAGTCGTTCCTGGGGGAGCGCGGCGTGCGCCTGTCGGGGGGACAGCGCCAGCGCATCGCCATTGCCCGCGCGTTACTCAAGAATCCGCCGCTGCTGTTGCTCGATGAAGCCACCAGCGCGCTCGACGCCGAGTCGGAACGCCTGGTGCAGGGCGCGCTGGAGGCGGCGATGGCCGGGCGCACCACGCTGGTGATCGCGCATCGTCTCGCCACGGTGCAGAAGGCGGATCGAATCATCGTGCTCGACGA
The DNA here is from genome assembly GCA_031404095.1 of Betaproteobacteria bacterium. Lineage (GTDB taxonomy): Bacteria > Pseudomonadota > Gammaproteobacteria > Burkholderiales > Usitatibacteraceae > UKL13-2. Next base: position 20,909 of record JANNGY010000354.1, read on the forward strand.
AGGCCGGCTGGTCGAAACCGGCACGCACGCCTCGCTGGTGGCGCAGGGCGGCATTTACGCGAGTCTTGCGGCGCTGCAATTTCACCACGGCGGTCATTCGCCGGGACTGGCCGTAGGGTAAGGCAGCAGCTTCCCATCGGTACCCCGGCCTTGCCCGAGACCGGCGCACGGCGCAGCCGACCCGCTTGCCGCCGCCTTCACTTGGCTATCGACCTAAGTACCGATGTTCCCTATCGTCGGGCCCATGCCTGCCGAAACCGTCCAGCTCGACCGCGTATTCCATGCCCTGGCGGGACCGACTCGGCGCGCGGCACTCGCCAGGTACCGCGAGCAAGCGGGCCGCAAGCCGCGCGGGGGAATGGGATTCCACGACGGCCGGGGCACGGCGCTCGCCCAGCCGCCGGCACCGATGGAGCGTCTTACGCAGCGCAGCGTCAGGCTTCGCCAAACAGGTGAAGCTGGACCAGCAATTGAATCTTGCTGTTCGCCGCCGGTGACACCGAGGTGAACTCGACGCCTGCAAAGACGCGGCCGCCGGTCTCCTTGGCATTCACCGCCTTGCCGTACAAGTCGTGCGCCAGGAAATCGACTTCCGGCAGAGAAATCTCCATTTTCAGGTCGGTCATGGGCGGCAGCTCCTGGTCGACTTCAATCTGCACGCCGTGATAGCCGATGTCGCGAATGATGCCGCTGTGCGACTGCGGCAAGACCACGCCGTCGCGGACAATTTGATACTGGCAGGGCAGCCTGACGGCGACGCGATGGCTGCGCCGCACTTCCTGGCGCGGCACCTTCAGCCCGCGCGTCGGAATCGACAGCACTTCATAGAGGCTGACCGGCTGCGGCTTGCCCTTGACGCTCACGCTCATGGGGTCCGCCACCACCACGAAGTCGCTCGCTCGTCCATAGGTGCTTTCGCTGATCAGCACCTGGCCGCGCAGGCTGAAGGCCTCGATACGCGAAGTGAGGTTGACTTCGTCGCCGATCACCGTGTACTCCGAGTAGACGTCCGAGCCCAGTGTCCCCGCCAGTACGTTGCCGGTATTGATGCCGATGCCCATGAACAACTCGGGAAGACCATTGTTGCGCTGCCCCGCGCTGAAATCGCGCATCCACACCTGCATTTCCACGGCGCAGCTTAGCGCGCGCGCTACGTCATCGCTGCGGCTGCCCGGTACGCCGAACAGCACCATGATCGAGTCACCCATGAATTTGTCGATGGTGCCGCCGTGCTTGAAGATGATTTCACTCATCTTGATCAGCACCGGATTGAGCAACTGCAACACCTCGCCGGCCGGGCGGTCCGACGCAATCGCCGTAAAACCGCGCAGATCCGCGAGCAGGATCGAGACTTCGCGACTCTGGAAGTCGCTGGTTTCCTCGGGCGCGGAAGCGCGGTTTGGCATGCTCGCCAGCATGGACTCGATTTCCAGCGCGCATGCATCGGTCAGATACTGGCCGGTGTCGCGTAGCACCAGCTTGCGGATGCGCGCGACGGCGTTGGCGTAGGACGAGGCCTTCATGAGGGTGCGTTCCCCTTTTATTTTCGATGCCCAAGAAGCCGGCTGTCCGCTGAATTCTACTGCAAAGGCCGAAAGCGCCGACAGTCATCTTCCGGAAAGCAGACATCGCGTTCCACGCCAGGAATGCGAGCCGTCGCGGCGGACAATGTGATCGTGCCTCACGGCAAGTGGTGCAGCGCCGGTCGTTGGCGCCGGCAGCGATTTGACGAAGGAAGATCAGCTGAGGGAAGTGATCATTTCACGATGAGCAGAGATGCGTGCCGCACGCGTTCGCCGAATGAGCGCGCCATGCTGCCCGGAGATTGACCGGCGATTCCAGGTTGCATGGCAGGCCGAATGCAACGCAACGAGGCTTACAGGTCCTGGCCGGCACTCACGATCAGAAACATGGCATGGCTGGGAACGGCCATGAACTCGGCGAACGGATGGATACGATTGAGCGGGAAAGCGTGCGCGCGAACCATTGGGCGGCGGGGGCCTTCCGGCAGGGGTGAAATGCTCACAAGTTCGTTGCTGGCACGGGAAGTCATGATGGATCCACAATCGTTGGGTGACGGGAACTCGAGCCATGTTGCACCGGATCCCGGCTGGCCCGTGTAGTCCAACGCCTCTTTGTGGGCAGCCATTTTTGCCCATCGGTTGCCGACAATTGCGCCTGCCTGGCCTTTAATCAATACTTAGGTATTTACCTAAACGTCATCCCGGCGTATTGTTAGGCATATGCCTAACCAAATTATCGAACTCGACCGCGTCTTCCATGCCCTGGCGGATCCGACCCGGCGCGCGGTTCTCGAACGCCTGAGCGACGGGCCGGCGCCGGTCAGCGAACTGGCGCAACCGTTCGACATGGCATTGCCATCATTCACCCAGCACCTGAATGTGCTGGAGCTTTGTGGGCTGGTGCGCTCGGAAAAGAGCGGCCGCGTTCGAACCTACGAACTGGCGCCCGAGCCGCTGCAAGAGGCCGAACAATGGATGGTTGCCCAGCGTAACCTTTGGCAAACTCGCCTCGATCAACTCGACAGTTACCTGAAGAAAATGAAAAGGAGAAAGCCATGACACGATCAATTTATCAGCCGGATCCGCAGCTTGACCTGGTGCTTGAACGCATCGTCGATGTGGCGCCGGAACGGGTCTGGGCAGCGTGGACCGAACCCGAGCACCTCAAGCAATGGTTCACGCCGGCGCCATGGAAGACAGTGGACTGCGAGATTGACCTTCGCCCCGGCGGCATGTTTCGTACCGTGATGCGCTCGCCGGAGGGGCAGGATTTCCCGGACGCGGGTTGTTACCTTGAAGTCATCCGCAACGAGAGGCTGACCTGGACCAATGCCCTTGCCCCCGGATTCCGCCCGGTCACGCCGGCGGCGCAGGAGGGGCATGATTGCGCGGCGATCGTGTTCACGGCGGTCATTTCGCTCGAGCCACACGGTAGCGGGACCCGATACACCGCACTTGTCATGCATCGCGATGAGGCTGGCCGCAAGCAGCATGAGGAAATGGGATTCCACGAGGGTTGGGGAACGGCGCTTGACCAACTGGTGGCGCACATGAGGTCAATCTAGTTTCCTGGCTTGAATCGTGAACCGGGTTGGCGCATTCCCGATCAAGTAACATAGGTCGATGAAACCCAAGCCTGACGTTCCGCCCGCACCGATGCCGGCCCATGCCACCGATGCCGCCGATGCCCCAAAACGGGATGCCGAACACGATCAAATCACCCAGAACATCGAGGCGGTTCTGGGGTTCTATTCGCGCGAGGATGAACGTATCAGCACCTCGCAATGGGCGCTGGAGCGGGTCAGCGATTTTATTGCGCGGCCGGTTTTCCCGGGCCTCATTCTTCTGTTTGTCGCACTTTGGATCGTCACGAGCGTGGTGATGCGCCGACTTGGCATCGCCGAATTCGATCCGCCGCCGTTTATCTGGTTGCAGGGGATTGTCAGCCTGGGTGCGTTCCTGGTTGCGACCGCCGTTTTGATCAAGCAGGATCGGCTTGGCAAACTCGCCGAGCAACGGGAGCACCTTGACTTGAAGATAACGCTGCTGACGGAGCAAAAGGCAGCCAAGCTCATTGACCTGCTCGAAGAGTTGAGGCGCGATCTGCCAAATGTCGCGGACCGCCATGATCCCGAGGCGGCAGAACTCAAGCAGTCGATGGGTCCGGAAAAGGTGCTGGCGGCCCTGGACGAAGGCGGAGAAACCGAAAAGGCAAAATCGTCCGCTGGTTAAGACAATCGTGACGCCACCTCATTGCCGGAAAACGACCAGGGGCATGCATGGCAAAGATCCACTTGTTTAGGGTTCAACCGCTGACGGCTGCGATTCGCGCATTGGTGCGCGGCTTCGGCAGCGAGCCGCGCGAAGTCGAACTCGTCACCGAAAATCTCATCGAAGCCAACCTCACCGGCCATGACTCGCACGGCATCGGCATGTTGCCGCGCTATTCGGAAGCGTTCGTGGAAGGCGGCCTGAAGCCCAACGCCCATGTGAAAACCGTGCTCGACAGCGGCGCCATGCTGCGGCTCGATGGACAGGCGGGTTTCGGCCAGGTGATCGGCCGCGAAACGATGGAGCTCGGTATCGCGCGTGCGCAACAGTTTGGCAGTTGCATCGTCGCGCTCGGCAATGCACATCACCTGTGCCGCATCGGTGCCTGGGCGGAAATGGCGGTGGCAGCGGGCCTGGTCTCGGTGCACTTCGTCAACGTGATCTCGCGGCCGATTGTCGCGCCGTTCGGCGGCAGCGATGCGCGCTTTGGCACCAATCCGTTCACGGTGGGAATCCCGGTGCCGGGCGGCGATCCGATCCTGCTCGATTTCGCCACCAGCGTGATGGCACAAGGCAAGGCGCGTGTGGCTTTCAACAAGGGCGAGCAGATTGCCGCCGGCCGCATGATCGACGACAAGGGCATGCCGACCACCGATCCGAAGTTCGCGGTGGTGGACCCGGCAGGCGCCATTCTTGCGTTTGGTGAACACAAGGGCTACGGCATGGCGGTGGTGTGCGAGCTGCTGGGCGGCGCGCTGGCGGCGGGCATGTCCTGTCACCAGCCGGCGAGCGGCGAGCGGCGCGTATTGAACGGCATGCTCACCATCCTGTTCGACCCGGCCAAATTGTCGGACGGCGCGTTGTTTGCGTCCGAAATGAAGGGGTTCATCGACTGGGTCAAGGCCTCGCCGCCGCAGGCAGGATTTGATCGCGTGCGCCTGGCCGGCGAGCCGGAACGCGAGATGCGCGCCAAGCGTCTCATGGAGGGAATTCCGGTGGACGACACGAGCTGGGGCGATATCCTGAAAGCGGCCGAGCGGTTGAAGGTAAATCCGGCGGAGATCAATCGGCTGGCGGGGCTTTAGGCGTGGTTGAGATTCGAATTATCCATTTACGGCGTGCTAACCGTGAGGCACTTCTCCCTTTCTAAAGGGAGATTGAGAGGGATTTTCGGTCGTCAATGCGGCGCGAACCCCCAAAAGTCCCCGTCAATCCTTGCAGGATGCGCGGCCCACTGCATCGGGCCGCCGTTCAGCAGGCGCACCGCATGCGGTGCGAAACCCCTGCTTCACCCCCTTTTTCGAAGGGAGAAGTGGTCTGGCGAACTCAGCGTGCCTTTGGCCCCGCGAGCGCCATTGCCCTCTGATACGCCGGCCGCGCCTCGACGCGTTGCACATAGGCGAGGATGTTGGGATAGGGCGTCATATCCACGGCCAGAAAATGGTGCACGGTGGTGAACGAAAAAGCCATCATCACATCGGCCGCCGTGAATTCCGCTCCTGCGAACCATGGGCCGCTGCCCAACTCGCCATCGACGAAGGCGAACACCTGCGTTAGCCGCGCGTTGACCCTGGCGGGGACCGGACTGGACGCGGCCTCGGGCACACGTGAGAGCGTGAGCACGATCAGCATCAGCGACATGAGGCTGCCTTCGGCGAAATGCATCCAGTACAGGTAGCGGGCGTAAGCGGCATCTTCCGGCCGCGGCGCCAGCCTGCCGCCGCCGTCACGGTTGATGATGTATTCGACGATCGCGCCGGATTCAGCGAGCACCGTATCGCCATCGCGGATCACCGGGGCTCTGCCGAGCGAATGGATCGCTTTCAGCGCCGCCGGCGCGGCGCCGGTTGATTCGCGCGGGAAGGTTTCCAGTTTGTATTCGAGTCCGAGTTCCTCCATCAGCCAGACGATGCGCTCGGAGCGTGAGGTTTCGAGGTGATAGATCGTGATCATTTCGATTTCGGCGAGAGGTTGGGAACAACCATTGTCCCGCGAATTCGGTTCAAACTCGAGCATCGACGCGCTTGGCAGGCCCTTTTTTTGTCAGCGGGGATCCAATTTTGCATTCAACCTGGATCCCGTGCAGGCGCATAAGCGCTAACTTATTCCAACTTCAATTGAATAATGTTGTCATCCTGAGCGAAGCGAAGGATCTCGTCGCGACGAGATCC
>JANNGY010000355.1:0-3180 GCA_031404095.1 Betaproteobacteria bacterium
TTATCTCGAAGACCTGTTCGGCTGCCCGGTCGATCTGGTGACCGACAAGGCACTGCGTGCGGAATTGCGGTCATTCATCGAAAAAGAGGCTTTGCATGTCTGACCTCCCGCAACGGGAATGGCGGTTTTACCTGGACGACATGATTGATTTTGCCTAGAAAGTAATTGCCTACACGCAGGGATTGGATCAAGGCGCCTTCGTCACGAGTGGGCTGAACTATGACGCGACGGTACGCAACCTGGAACTGCTTGGCGAAGCCGCCACCCATATTCCGAGCGAAATTCGCCATGCCAATCCGCAAATACCATGGCGGCTCATCATCGCCACCCGTAACCGATTGATACACGGTTACCTCGGCATCGACAACGACACCTTGTGGAGCATCATACGCAGCGATATTCCCGGACTGTTGCCACAATTGCTCGCACTCAAGGAAAACCTGGGCTGATCGCTCGCGATTGTTGCAGGTGTTCCTGCGCGGTCCAGATTACCCAGCAGTGCGCGAGTCCGACGACCCAGCCAAAACCGGTCTAACGCGTTGGTTTGGAATGCTAAAGTAGTTCGGAAACCAGGTACCCGTCGTCGCGTACAACTGGGTAATTCGTCCGCGCAGTAACAATACTTGCCATCAGGCCGCAAAACTCCTGACTTCATCTCCCGGAAAAATGCCCACGTGGACACCTCCCAATTCATAGCTCCGACCATCGACGAGATTCGCGCCAACCGGGCGCGCCTGGGCGACCTGGTCATTACCACGCCGGTTCGCCAACTGCTGGATGATGCACTCGCGGTGGCGGTTGGCGCCTCGACGCGGGTGTGGCTGAAGGAAGAATTATTCCAGCGCACCGGGAGTTTCAAACCGCGCGGCGCGCTTTCGGTCATGCTCGACCTTGATGCGGCGGCACTGGCACGCGGTGTCACGGGCGTATCGGCCGGGAATCACGCTATCTCACTCGGCTATAGCGCACGCCGACTGGGAACGACCGCAAAAGTGGTGATGCCAAAGAGTGCCAACCCTTATCGCGTCCAGGTGTGCCGCGAACTCGGCGTCGCGATCGAGCTGGTCGACAATGTCCATGAGGCATTCGCGCGGGTGAAGGAAATTGAGGCGACCGAAGGCCGCACATTCGTGCATCCCTACGAAGGCCCCAAGACCGCGCTGGGCACCGCGTCGGTGGGCATGGAGTTCATCGATCAGGTTCGTGCCGCCGGTGCTACGCTCGATGCGGTCATCGTCGCCGCCGGCGGTGGCGGGCTGACCGCAGGCGTAGCCTGCGCGGTAAAGCAGATGAGCCCCGCCACGGCGGTTTATGTGGTGGAGCCCGAGGGCGCGGACACGTTGAGCCGCAGCTTCAAGGCCGGCTCGCCGCAATCTATCGACGCGGTGCGCACGATTGCCGACTCGCTCGGAGCGCCGCGATGTGAACCCTATTCGTTCGCGCTCAACAGGAGATTTGTCGATGAGGTGGTGCTGGTGAATGACGATCAGATTCGTGAGGGGATGCGGCTGCTGTTCCGTTCTGCGAAACTTGCCGTCGAGCCGGCGGGCGCGGCGGCACTTGCCGCGCTGATGCATCCGCTGCGTTCACGCCTCGAGGGAAAAAGCGTCGGCATCGTCGTCTGCGGCGCAAATATCGACCCGGAGAGTTTCGCGAAATTTATTTTGCCCTGACCTTTCGCTGGTGCCGGCCAGCAATGTTGGCCGGACACCAATCCTTACGGCGTGGTGCGCATTTCAGCCGCACCCGTCAGAGAACTTCTCGAAACCTTTTCCCGCCCTGAGCCTGTCGAAGGGTTGAGCGGGCCACGTTGATTCAATAACTTAGCCCCTATGCACTTCGATGCTTCGACAAGCTCAGCACAGGCCGAGCTCAGTGCGAACGGAGGTTGTTAGAAGTTCCCTCAGGGAACTTCTCGAAACCTCAAAAACTTGTCATCCCCGCGAATGCGGGGATCCAATTTTCTACGCACATCAATGATTTTCGAAAAATGGATTCCCGCGACGCGGGAATGACAGGGTGTTTAGATGTTCCCCTCAACGAAGATCGCCATTTGACGCCGGCCGCCGACCACTTTCGGCTGGAACGCCGCGCCAGTGCTTGAGTTTGGCCGTTAACTTGCTGGAAATTGTGCGTAGATGGTGATTCGTCAGACCTGTTCGATCACCAGCGCCAACCCTTGCCCAATGCCGATGCAAAGGCTCGCCACGGCATAACGCGCGCCACGCGAATGCAGCGCGCGGGCAGCGGTGATTGCCAGCCGCGCCCCTGAAGCACCGAGGGGGTGTCCGATGGCGATGGCGCCGCCGTGGGGATTTATGCGTGCGTCATCAAAGGCGATGTTCATGATCCTGAGGCAGCCGAGAACCTGTGACGCGAAGGCTTCGTTGATCTCGATAATGTCCATGTCGGCGAGCGTGAGGCCGGCGCGGGCCAGCGCCTTCGGAATCGCATATGCCGGACCGACTCCCATGATGCGCGGTTCCACACCCACCGCCGCGCCGGCAAGGATGCGTGCCAGCGGTTTGACGCCGCAGCGCTCGCCGATCGCCTTGCTGCCGACAAACATTGCCGCCGCGCCGTCGTTGATGCCGGACGCGTTGCCGGCGGTAACGACACCCGCCGCAAACAAGGGTTTCAGTTTTGCGAGCATCGCCAGGTCCGAGTCCGGTCGTGGATGTTCGTCTTCACTGACCAGCAGCGCAGGCGACTTGCGCCCGGTTGGCACTTCTACCGGCAGAATCTCACCGGCGAAAAATCCGGCGGCCTTGGCGCGAGCGTAGTTCGCCTGCGATGCCGCGGCAAAACGGTCTGCATCTTCGCGGGTGACGCCGAACTCGCGCGCAACGTTGTCTCCTGTTTCCGGCATCGTGTCCGCGCCGTAACGTTCGATCGCGCGCGGATTGGGAAATCTCGCACCCATGGTGGTGTCAAAAGTTTTCATCTCGCGCTGGTAAGGGTTCTCCGCCTTGGCGACGACAAACGGCGCACGGCTCATGCTTTCCACACCGCCCGCCAGATACAAATCCCCTTCACCGGCGGTGATGGCGCGAGCGGAATCCAGCACCGCAGCCAATCCACTTGCACAAAGGCGATTGACAGTCTGGCCGGGAAGGGTGACCGGCAGGCCGGCGATGAGGACGGCATTGCGCGCAATGTTCCGGCTATCCTCACCGGCCT